>NZ_JBPODR010000022.1:0-39179 GCF_051201035.1 Thermoanaerobacterium thermosulfurigenes | reverse complement strand
GAGTAAAAACAATTGCATGAAAATTCACAACATATTAAACATTATGCGGATAAAATTTAAAGAAAAAAATTTGCCAACAACTACTTGACACAAACTGTTATGTAAAATACCTTGACAAAAGACAAAAATCTGATAAAATTTATCTTATTGAATATCTATACTTTTAAATGCGAGGAGGCAAGATAAAAGAATGAATGCTTTGGGTCGCCACATACTGGCAGAGATTTATGGTTGCGATGAAAATGTTCTTGATGATTGTGAATTAATAGAAGACATAATGGTAAAAGCAGCTATAGAAGCAGGTGCCGAAGTCCGTGAAGTTGCTTTCCATAAATTTAGCCCCCAGGGCGTTAGTGGAGTCGTTGTTATTTCTGAATCACATATAACAATTCATACTTGGCCGGAATTAGGGTATGCAGCTGTTGATGTGTTTACGTGTGGAGATAATGTCAATCCATGGAATGCATGTAATTATTTAACCAAGATGTTGAAGGCGAAGAATATGACTGCTACTGAAGTAAAAAGAGGGGTTTTTGAACAACCTGTCAAAGTTGTAAATTTGTAATTTGCAAAAAAAAAATATTTTATGTATATTTGATAATTTATGTGTTAATAATATTAATGAACCTCACAAAATACATTGAGACCCCCTTTACATCATTTGAGTGGCTAAGTTTAGCCACTTTTTTTATCATTGTTAGACACTTGGAGGTGTACTTGATTTGAATTATGACGAGTTTTTGCAGAAAATATTTAATTTAACCGGTATAGATTTATCTCTTTATAAAGAAAAACAAATGAAGAGAAGAGTCGATTCGTTTATAGCAAATAACAATTGTAAAAATTACGATGTTTTTTATGAGACACTAACTAAGGATACGAAAATTTACAGAGAGTTTTTGAAATATATTACGATAAATGTGACAGAGTTTTTTAGAAATTTAGAACAATGGATGATTTTAAAAAACGAAATATTACCTAAAATTATCAAAAAGAACATGAAGATTTGGAGTGCTGCTTGTTCTACAGGTGAAGAAGCATATAGCCTTGCTATGTTGCTATCAGATTTTATAGATTTAAGGGAAATCAACATCATTGCTACTGATATTGATGATGTAGTGCTTGAAAAAGCAAAAAAGGGGATTTATAGCAATAAAAGTATTGAAAAAATTCCAGAAGAATATATGAAATATTTCGCTAAATTAGATGAAAATAATTTTATTATTTCTGAAGAGTTGAGAAATAATATTGTGTTTAAAAAGCACAATTTATTACTTGATAAATATCCAGATAGTGTAGATTTGATTGTATGTAGAAATGTATTAATATATTTTAATGATAAAGCTAAAGAAGAGATTTATAAAAAATTTTATTCTAGCTTGAGTACAGATGGAATCCTCTTTGTAGGAAGCACAGAACAAATCATTTTTCCTTACAAATATAATTTTGCTCCAATAAAAACTTTTTTTTACAAAAAAATTTCTAAGTGAAATCGAGCTTAAATTTGCATTGTTCTTATAGTATAATATTATTTGAATTAGAGTAAGCCTTTATAGATAAATACATATAGGTATTTATAATAGATTTTAATTTTGCGGAGGTATGCATCTGATGAGTGAAAGAAAAGAGATTATAGTTACAGAAGAAGACATAAAAAAACAAAAAGATATAATAAATCAAATGGCTATTTTAAATAAAGATAGATATTTAAAATTTCACATAGAAACATATGGATGTCAAATGAACGTCCATGATTCAGAGAAATTAGCTGGTATGTTAACAGAAATGGGATACCAACATACTGATAATTTAGAAGATGCTGATGTCATACTTTTTAATACTTGCTGTGTCAGACAACATGCAGAAATAAGGATCTTTGGAAGAGTATCTCAACTTAAAGAGCTTAAACAAAGAAAACCAAATATTATTTTGGGTATTTGCGGATGTATGATGCAGGAAAAAGAAGTTGTAGAGGCAATTAGAAAGGATTATCCATATATTGATATGGTTTTTGGGACGCATAATTTGTTTAAGTTCCCAGAAATTTTACAGGAAGCGCTAAATTCAGACACAACAGTTATCGATGTTTGGGATGATAATAGCAATATTGTAGAAGATATTCCTATAAGGCGCGCAGAAGGTTTAAAGGCATGGGTAAATATTATATATGGATGCAATAATTTCTGCACGTATTGTATTGTGCCGTATGTGCGTGGAAGAGAAAGAAGCAGAGAACCGAAAAATATAATAGATGAAATAAAGTCATTAGCCGATGAAGGATTTAAAGAAATAACATTGCTTGGACAAAATGTAAATTCTTATGGCAATGATTTATCGCAAAAGGTAGATTTTGCCGATCTTTTGTATATGATAAACAATATAAATGGCATAGAAAGAATCAGGTTTATGACTTCACATCCAAAAGATATTTCTGACAAATTAATTTTTGCCATAAGGGATTTGGACAAAGTATGCGAGCATTTGCATCTACCTGTACAGTCTGGAAGCAATAGAATTCTTGAGAAAATGAATAGAAAATATACGAGAGAAAGATATTTAGAAATAATAGAGAAACTAAGAGATAATATACCAGATATTGCAATAACAACTGATATAATAGTAGGATTTCCGGGAGAAACAGATGAAGACTTTCAAGATACATTAGATCTTGTAAAAAAAGTCAAATATGATTCTGCGTATACATTTATTTACTCAAAGCGAAAGGGTACAGTAGCTGAAAAGATGCCTGATCAAGTAGATGAAGATATTAAGCATAAGAGACTTGAAGAACTGATAAAACTGCAAAACTCAATAAGCATAGAAAAAAACAATGAGATGAATGGAAAGATTGTAGAAGTGTTAGTTGAGGGAACTAGCAAACGAGACAGTGATAAGCTTACTGGGAGAACGAGGACAAATAAGATTGTTCATTTCAAAGGAGAACCTAACCTAATAGGTAAATTTGTCGATGTTAAAATAATTGAAACAAAGGCTTGGACTATGCAAGGTGAGTTAATAAGTGAACAAATATAATAAAAATATTATCATTGAAAAAACAATAGAATTGGGAAAAAGTTTGGCGGATTCTGACGTTATTAGCGAATTAAGGGATGCAGAGATTGCATTTTTAAATGATAAAGAAGCACAATTACTTCTTTCAAAGATAAAAAAGCATGAAAAAAATAGGAAACAAGGCGTCGAGTTGAACTATCTTAAAGAAGAATTATTTGAATTAGATAGTTATAAGAGGCTGATAAATGCACAGAAAGCTTCTAAAGAGTTAATGACTGAGATAAACAGTATATTGAATTTTTATATAAATGGTATAGACCATAAATGTGATAAAGATTCTTGTGCGAATTGTCATAGGCATTGTGCAAATTGAGTTTTGACTTATCCATAAAATTGGAGGTAGTTTTAATGCCGTATACTCCTATGATGGAACAATATTTAAAAATAAAAGAGAAGTACAAAGATTCGATTTTATTTTTTCGAATCGGTGATTTTTATGAAATGTTTTTTGATGATGCAGTAATTGCGTCGAAAGAGTTGGAAATAGTTTTGACAGGCAAAGATTGTGGACAAGAAGAAAGAGCACCAATGGCTGGAGTGCCATTTCATGCCGCAGATTTTTATATAGATAAATTAGTCAAAAAAGGATATAAAGTAGCGATTTGTGAACAGTTAGAGGATCCTGCTTATGCTAAAGGATTGGTAGAAAGAGATGTCATACGAGTTTTTACTCCAGGTACTGTAATAAACACAAATTCATTAGAGGAAAAAAGCAATAATTACCTTTTATCTATATTTAAAGAAGGAGACGGCTATGGATTGTCTTTTGTTGATGTGTTGACAGGAGAATTATTTGTGACACAAATTACAAAGTGTAACGATATAAGAAAAATATACGACGAAATAATGAGATACAGTCCTTCTGAAATAATAGCCAATAATGATTTTTTTGAATTAAAAAGATTAGTGAAAATTTTAAATTCAAGTAAAGTTTTTATAAACAAATATGATAAAGTATTAAATAATGCAGAAGATATAATAATAACTCAATTTAACAGATCACTGAAAGATTTAAAATTAGAGAGGAAAAAATATGCAATAAAATCTTTAGCATCTGTTCTTTTGTACTTAAAAGAAATGCAGAAGGTTGAATTAAAACAATTAAACAATTTAACTTATTATGAAGATAATTCTTTCATGTTGCTTGATAATAACACAATAAGAAACTTGGAAATCGTATATTCAATAAATAGAGATCATTCAAAAAGTGGGACTTTACTCAGTGTATTAGATCAAACTGTTACACCTATGGGGGGAAGATTACTTAAAAGATGGTTAGAAGAACCTTTAATAGATGTAGAAAAAATCAATTATCGATTGAATTCTGTTTCGGAATTATACAATGATTATAAAGGGCGATCGGATATTAGAGATATTTTAAATGGGATTTATGATTTAGAAAGGCTTTCCAGCAAATTAGTTTATCAAAATATAAATGCAAAAGATCTTTTGTCTATAAAGATCTCAATTGAAAGGCTTCCTAAGTTAAAACAATTGCTTGATAAGTACAAGTCTAATTATTTAAAAGAGATATTTAGTAAGTTAGATACATTACAAGATATACATGATTTAATCGATAAATCAATAAAAGATGATCCATCTTCTAATGTTAAGGAAGGAAATATCATAAAAGATGGATTTGATAAAAATATTGATGAATTAAGAAGAGCATCGATAGATGGTAAATCATGGATAGCAAACCTTGAATCATATGAGAAAGAAAAAACCGGCATAAAAACATTAAAAATTGGTTATAATAAAGTATTTGGTTACTATATTGAAGTGTCAAAATCATATATATCATCTGTTCCTGAAAATTATATTAGAAAGCAGACACTTGCTAATGCTGAGAGGTATATTACTCCAGAACTTAAAGAAATAGAAGAAAAAATTCTCGGTGCAGAAACAAAGCTTGTAGAGATGGAGTATGAAATTTTTGACCGTATAAGAGAACAGATAAAAAATGAGATATACCGAATACAGATGACGTCCAGATATATAGCAATTTTAGATGTTCTCGTTTCTCTGGCGACGGTGGCAGAAACAAATAATTATGTTAAGCCTATTGTAAATAGCAGTGACAGAATTGTGATAAAAGATGGAAGACACCCAGTCATTGAAACGATTATGGATGACTCTTTTATATCAAATGATATCGAAATTGATGATAAAAAGCCTATCATGATTATAACAGGGCCAAATATGGCAGGAAAATCTACTTACATGCGTCAAGTTGCATTGATTGTCTTGATGGCTCAAATTGGTAGTTTTGTTCCAGCATCATATGCTGAAATAGGCGTTGTCGATAGGATTTTTACAAGAGTAGGTGCATCTGACGATTTATTTTCTGGGCAAAGTACTTTTATGGTGGAAATGAATGAAGTATCACTAATATTAAATTCTGCCACGAAAAACAGTTTAATTATACTTGATGAAGTTGGACGTGGCACAAGCACTTATGATGGTATGAGCATAGCATGTGCTATTCTTGAATACATTCATGATAAAATAAAGGCAAAAACGATGTTTGCAACACATTATCATGAATTGACTAATTTAGAAGACAAGCTAGATGGAATTAAAAATTATAATATCTCAGTTGAAGAGACGGATGATGAAATAATTTTTTTGCGAAAGATAATACCTGGTGCGGCAGATAAAAGCTATGGCATTCAGGTTGCAAAATTAGCTGGACTGCCGGATGAAGTCATTCAAAATGCGAAAAAAATATTGAATAATTTAGAGAATAGCGACTTAGAAGTGGCCACTACATTTATGCCTACTCAGATTGATATATTCAGCTTAGAAAAAGAAACGTTGATAGAAGAAATAGTTGACTTAGATATAGAAAATATTACGCCTATACAAGCTTTAAATTATTTATACGATTTAAAGAAAAAAGCCCTTTCATTAAGGATGTGATACAATGAATAAAATCAACCTTTTAGATGATGAGTTGATAAATAAAATTTCTGCTGGTGAAGTTGTTGAAAGACCAATGTCTATAGTTAAAGAACTTGTAGAAAATTCAATAGACGCAGATAGTAAGAACATTACAATTGAAATAATAGATGGTGGAATACCTTACATAAAGGTTTTAGATGATGGTTGTGGTATGAATGAAATTGATGCTGTTTTAGCTTTTGGGCGTCATGCTACAAGCAAGATAAAATCAACAGATGATCTTTTTAACATAGGGACATTAGGGTTTCGCGGTGAAGCATTAGCAAGTATTGCGGCTATATCAAAAGTTTTGTTAAAGACTAAGGAAGAAAATTCCTTGTATGGGACTCTAATCAATGTTGAAGGTGGAAAAATTTTAAAAAAAGTTAAGTGCGGATGCGAGAAGGGCTGTAGCGTTGAAGTAAAAGATGTGTTTTACAATACACCAGCAAGGAGAAAGTTTTTAAAGCGACCATCTACAGAGGCAATGTATATAACAGATATGGTAGCTAAAATTGCCCTTTCAAGGCCAGATATATCATTTAGATATATAAAAGATAAAAGAATGGAATTTATGACGTCTGGAAATAATTCTGTCAATGAGGTCATTTTAAGGCTTTATGGTGATGAATTGTATTCAAATTTGATAGAGACCGAATACAATGATGAATATATGAATATAAAAATATTTTTATGTAAGCCTTCATATACAAGAGGAAATCGAAACATGCAAATTTTATTTGTCAATGGAAGGTTTGTAAAAAACAAGATCTATACAACTGCTGTTGAAGAAGCATATAAAACATTGATTCCAGTAAATAGATATCCTGTTGTGATCACGTATTTATATATTGATCCTAAAAATATAGATGTAAATGTTCATCCAACAAAATTAGAAGTTAAATTTTCAGACGAAAAGGAAATTTTTAACTCAATATACAAAAGCATAAAAAATGCTTTAAATAGATCAAATCTCATTCCAACTATTAGACATGATATGTTTACATATGCAGATATCACAGAAAATAAAGTAGAAGAAAAATCTAATCCGAAACAGCTTAATATGATAGAAGAAGAGTCAACTAATAAAATATTAGAAGTCTATCCAAATAACAAAAGTTTTGTATCCAACGTAAAGGAAAGCAGCGAAAAGGCTTATTTTGATTACAATGATGTCAATGCTTTCAACAAAGAAATCGAAAATACGCACATAGAAAATTTTAATACATTGCCTGATGAACGTGATGATTATAAAATCGTTGGTGTGATTTTTTCAACTTATATAATTGTAGAAAAAGACGACGTGATCTACTTAGTAGATCAACATGCTGCGCATGAAAGGATATTGTATGAAAAGTTTATGAACATGTATAATAATGTTCAGGGAAAACAGACAACGATCCCCATTCTGATAAATATTGAACCTGGTGATGATGTTATAATTAATGAGAACATAGAATTATTTAATAAATTGGGTTATAAATTTGAAAGTTTTGGAAATAATTCAATTGTATTAAGAGAAGTGCCGGTTGTATTAGGTCAGCCAGAATCAAGACAACTATTCATTGACATAATTGATAAATTGAAAAGAGATGATTTTAACAAAGACATTAATCTAAAAGAAGAAACAATAATAATGATGGCTTGCAAAAAGGCAGTTAAAGCAATGGACAGTTTATCAAAAGAGGAGATTAACTCTTTATTTAATGATTTAAAAGTTACTGAAAATCCCTATACGTGTCCACATGGGCGGCCGGTAATAGTATCGATAAAAAAATATGAATTAGAAAAAATGTTTAAAAGGATCATGTAAGAGGTGTTTCAATGGCAATACCATTATTAATAATCGTAGGACCAACTGCTTCAGGAAAGTCAAGATTATCTATAGAAATTGCTAAATTTTATAATGGTGAAATAATATCTGCTGATTCGATGCAGATATATAAATATATGAATATTGGAACTGCTAAAGTAACAGATGAAGAAAGACAAGGTATACCACATTATATGATAGATATAGTTGAACCAAACGTTAAATTTAGTGTCGCTGAATACGAGAAAATGGCTAAACCATTGATAGATGATATTTTTAAAAGAAGGAAATTACCAATTGTTGTTGGCGGTACAGGTTTATATGTGGATTCATTAATTTACATAATGAATTTTTCAGAGTATATTGGCAATGATGATTTTAGATCTGCCCTAAAAAATATAGCGTCTGTTTTAGGCAATGAATATTTATTTGAAAGGTTAAAAATGATCGACCCTAAAACTTATTCTAAACTTCATCCAAATGACTTAAGAAGAGTCATTAGAGCTTTAGAGGTTTACCAATTTACCGGGATACCAATTTCTGTTTATCAGGAATTAAGCAATAAGCGCATCAATCCAGACTACAATACCGTAATGATAGGCTTAAATTACAGAAATAGAGAAACTTTGTATAAAAAAATTGATGATAGAGTAGATGCGATGATAAAAAATAATTTAATAGATGAAGTGGTAAATTTGCTAAAAATAGGGTATAATAAGTATGGTACATCTATGCAGGCTTTAGGGTATAAAGAAATTGTAGAATATCTGGAGGGAAAAGTTTCATTAGAAGAAGCAATTGCCGATTTAAAAACGAAGACAAGGAGGTATGCAAAAAGGCAGATAACATGGTTTAAAAGTTATGAAACCATAAATTGGTTTTATGTTGATGATTATAGTAGTTTTGAAGATCTTGAAAAAAATATTATTTCTTTTTTAGCAGGAAAATTAAAATTTAAGTAGAATATAAATAATTATTAACAACAATAGAAGGGGGATGGCTATATGAATCAAAAAACAGCTATCAATTTACAGGATATTTTTTTAAATCAGGTAAGAAAAGAACATATTGCTGTAACAGTTTATCTGATTAATGGCTTTCAATTAAAAGGCATGGTTAAAGGTTTTGACAATTTTACGGTTGTTTTAGAAACAGATAATAAACAACAGCAGTTAATATACAAACACGCTGTTTCTACAATAACGCCTTTAAAGCCAGTAATTTTTACAACGACTGAGAAGGATGAAAAGCAGCAATAATGTAAAAACGCAAAAACAGTATTAGAATAGCTAATACTGTTTTTAAATATTGGAGGTATATGTTCATGAAAATTGGATTTATAGGAACCGGTAATATGGGGACAGCTTTAATCAACGGCTTAATAAATTCTGAGTTTGCCACTGCAAATGATATATATGCCTATGATATTTCATATGACAAACTTTTAAAATTAAAGGATGAATTAGGCATAAACATATCTAAAAGCAATGTCGATGTGATAAATGAGTGTGATGTTGTTATTTTAGCAGTAAAGCCAAACTTATATGATAGCGTCTTAGAAGAAATAAAAAACGATGTAGATGAAAATAAAATTGTTATTATAATTGCCCCTGGAATTAGTATTGATCATGTAAAGAGCATTTTAAATAAAGGGAAAATAGTGCGTACAATTCCCAACACACCAGCTTTAATTGGAGAAGGTATTACAGCTATATCGTATCCTGAAGATATATCTTTTAATGATAAAGAAATAGTTGAGAAAATATTCAAATCATGTGGAGAAATAGTTGAGATAAAAGAAAATCTAATAGATGCGGCAATGGCAATATCAAGTTGTAGCCCAGCTTACGTGTACATGTTTATTGAAGCTTTATCTGACGCTGGTGTATCGTTAGGTTTACCGAGAGATGTAGCCTACAAATTGTCTTCAAAAGCTGTTTCGGGTTCTGGTAGTATGGTTTTAAAAACAGGTTTTCATCCTGGTTATTTAAAAGATATGGTTACATCACCAGCTGGAACTACGATACAAGGTGTCAGGACTTTGGAAAGGTACGGATTAAGAAGTGCTGTTTTTGAAGCTGTAATTTCATCTTTTGAAAAAGTAAAGGGAAACAAACAATGATAAATATGTCTGATGTTACTATATATACTGATGGCGCTTGTAGTGGTAATCCGGGTCCAGGTGGCTGGGGAGCAATTTTGATTTATAAAGACATAGTAAAAGAAAAATCAGGCTATGAAGAAAATACTACTAATAACAGAATGGAATTGACAGCCGCTATAGAAGCTTTAAAAATGCTAAAAAGGCCTTGCAATGTAAATTTATATAGCGATAGCAGTTATTTAATAAATGCATTTAATCAAAAATGGATAGATAATTGGCTGAAAAGAGGCTGGATTAAATCTGATAATAAGACTCCTGTGGAAAATAAAGATCTGTGGCTTAAATTATTAGATTTATCATCAACACATAATATTAAATGGATTAAAGTCAAAGGACATGCTGATAATGAATACAATAATAGATGTGATAAACTGGCCACTGATGAGATAAAAAAACATCAAATTGGGATTATAAAATAATTCATTTAAATCAATACCCAATTATACGAAATAGTTATTTCGTATAATTGGGTATATATAAAGTTTATAGAGGTGAATTTTTGATATGTTTATCTCAACTAAAGATAATTTAGAATTACCTCCTATTCTCGAAGAATTCTTAAATTATTTTTCTACTATAAAAGCTAGATCGCCTAATACTGTTAAAGCCTATTTATACGATTTAATTTTGTTTTTCAGATTTATAAAGGTTAGAAAAAATCTATGCTCTGATTCTGATTTTGATAACATCGATATTAGCGATGTTGATATCTCTCTCATTGAGTCGATCGATTTGAATGATTTGTATGCCTTTTTATCCTTTGTCACACATGAAAGATCTAATACTCCTCCGGCCCGTGCTCGCAAAGTTGCAAGTTTAAGGTCTTTTTATAATTACCTATACGCAAAAAGAAAAGTAATAACAAAAAACCCTGCTTTGGAATTAGAATCACCTAAGCTTGGTATTAGACAGCCTGTATATTTGACATTAGATGAAAGCGTAAAATTATTAAATTCTATTGATGGAGAATTTAAAGAGCGGGATTACGCCATAATCACCTTATTCTTAAATTGTGGGCTTAGACTTTCGGAATTAGCAAATATAAATATTACTGATATTAAAGATGATAAACTTACAGTTATCGGTAAGGGAAATAAGCAGCGGACTGTTTACCTTAATGATGCGTGTATTAATGCCATAAACGACTATTTAAAAGTTAGGCCACATGACGGCGTTAAAGACAAAAAAGCATTATTTTTAAGCAAAAGATTGCAAAGAATAAGCATTAAGACTATACAATACATCGTCAAAAAACATTTAAAAGACGCTAATCTTGATGGCAAAAAGTATTCTACTCATAAACTTAGACATACGGCGGCGACGCTTATGTACAGATATGGAAAAGTTGATATTAGAACATTGCAAAGGTTGTTAGGACATTCCAATGTATCAACTACACAGATATATACGCATGTTGACGACAGTCAACTGAGAGATGCTGTAAGTAAGAATCCCCTCTCTGAATTGAATATTGATAATAAGAACTAATGTTTGATTAAATTGTGTCTTTGTGTTATAATAAAGAAAAATTTGGAGGGGTCTAATTGTGAAAGATGCATCTAAAATAAGCGTTAAACAACAAGAGATAATTGATTTTATAAAGAGTGAAATTAAACGCAAAGGATATCCACCATCGGTAAGAGAAATTGGGAAAGCTGTGGGCTTGCGTTCCACATCAACAGTTCATGGACACTTGTCGCGCCTTGAGAAAAAAGGCTATATTAGAAGAGATCCAACAAAACCGAGAGCTATTGAGGTTTTAAGCAATGATGAAAAGTATATTAGCGACGTTGTAAAATTGCCTGTTATTGGTAAGGTTACTGCCGGAACTCCTATATTAGCTGTTCAAAATATTGAAGAGTATTATTCTGTACCAAGAGATCTTATTACAGGTTATGAAAGTGAAAGTTTTATTTTAAAAGTTCGCGGAGAAAGCATGATAAATGCAGGTATATTAGACGGTGATTACATCATAATTAGAAAGCAGTCATACGCAGACAACGGTGACATTGTAGTAGCTTTGATGGAAGATGAAGCAACTGTGAAAAGATTTTATAAAGAAAACAATCATATAAGGTTGCAACCTGAAAATCCTTCAATGAACCCTATAATTGTAGATGATGTGATGATTTTAGGAAAAGTAGTTGGAGTAATAAGAAAGCTCAAATGAATCATCGTTTGAGCTTTCTTAAATTTAGATTTTGATGAATCCTTTCTCTATCATATTGCTTATTGCAATCATAAGGCTAAGCTTTACTTGATAATATGATAACCCCCCTTGTACATAAGCTGTATATGGTTTCCTAATAGGAGCATCAGCACTTAATTCAATAGATGAACCTTGAATAAATCCACCTGCAGCCATAATGACTTGATCATCATATCCTGGCATATCCCATGGTTCGGGAACTACATGTGAATCAACAGGAGAACCTTTTTGAATGCTTTGAATGAAAGTAATCAACTCTTCTTTTGTTTTAAATCTAATTGCCTGTACAATATCTGTTCTCAAATCATTGAATCTCGGCAAAACTTCATATCCCAGTGTTTCCATTATTTTAGCTAAAATTATAGCTCCTTTCAATGCATTGCCAACAATTAAAGGTGAAAAAAATAATCCTTCTAATG
The DNA here is from genome assembly GCF_051201035.1 of Thermoanaerobacterium thermosulfurigenes. Lineage (NCBI taxonomy): Bacteria > Bacillati > Bacillota > Clostridia > Thermoanaerobacterales > Thermoanaerobacteraceae > Thermoanaerobacterium > Thermoanaerobacterium thermosulfurigenes. The sequence continues at coordinate 26,559 of NZ_JBPODR010000022.1, read as the reverse complement.
TTAAACGATTTGTATTCAATGTAGGGCCTACCTTCTTCCCTATCCCAGGTGCAAATAATCTGTATGCTGCTTTTTCAACAAGCTCTTTCTTTCCTGCAACATAACCACCTGTAGGAGATATACCACCCCCAGGATTTTTTATCAAAGAGCCTGCAATCAGATCTGCTCCAACGTCTGTTGGTTCTAAATCCTCTGTAAATTCACCATAACAATTGTCTACAAATACAATTATATCTTTATTTTTGCCTTTCAACTTTTTAATCACAAATTCAATATCACCAATAGAAAGTGAATACCTAAAGTCATATCCTTTTGATCTCTGTATCATAACCATTTTGGTTTTACTTGAAACTTCGCTTATAAGTTTTTCTACGTCAATTTTCCCATTTTTTAAAAGAGGGATTTCTTTGTATATAATTCCTAAATCTGTAAGAGAACCATTGTTTCTATTGCTTCCCTTCCCTATTATATCATTAAGAGTATCATACGGTGTTCCACAAGCCGATATTAGCTCATCATTTGGTCTTAATACACCATAAAGGCATAAAGATATGGCATGTGTTCCAGAAACTATTTGAGGCCTTACTAAGGCGTCTTGTGTGTTAAATATGTCAGAATATATTTTTTCTATTGTATCTCTTCCTATGTCGCCATAACCATATCCTGTTGTTCCATTAAAATGTATATCGCTCAAATGATTCTTTTGCATTGCGTACAATACTTTATATTGATTTTTTTCTACGATCTTGTCAATTTTTTTAAACTCCTCTTCAACATCATTTTCTGCCTTTTCAAGCAAAAAAATAACATCTTTAGAGATGTTAAATTTTCCTTCAAGTATGTTTTCCGACATATTCTCAATCCTCTCTAATATCAATAGAATCAATTATCATCAAATCGTCTTTTGTTATTGTTTTTTTATTTATTACTCTTACAGCTTGTTTTCTTATAGCTCTTTCAATTATGTTTCTAACCAACCTCGCATTGCCTATTTCTCTTGTAGTGTTGTCATTAATTAAAACTTTCATTATTTTTCTTTTTGCGCTATCTGTTAGTACGTATTGCCTATTCTTTGTCATTAATTCCGCAATCCGTAACAATTCATCTATAGTGTAGTCAGGAAAATCAATTTGTATAGGAAATCTAGATCTTAAACCTGGGTTTGTGTTTAGAAAATATTCCATTTCATCTCTATAACCTGCCAAAATCAAGACAAACTGATCTTTGTAATCTTCCATTGCTTTGACTAAAGTATCAATCGCCTCTTTACCAAAGTCCTTTTCTCCACCCCTTGCCAAGGAATAAGCTTCATCGACAAATAGTATTCCACCTAATGCTTTTTTTACATTTTCTTGTACTCTATGAGCCGTATGTCCTATGTATTCGCCAACTAAGTCGGCTCTTTCCACTTCTACGACATGTCCTTTGTTAAGGACTCCAATGCCTTTTAAAAGTTTACCCAATATTCTTGCAACGGTTGTCTTTCCAGTACCAGGATTCCCCTTAAACACCATATGTAAAACTATGGGATCTGTAACTAATCCTGCATTTTTCCTCTTAATTTGAACTTGCTCTAAAGCATATAACTCGTTTATTATTTGTTTTACTTTGTTAAGACCAATTAAAGAGTTTAACTCTTTTAATGCTTCTATTTCGAGGTTTTTATCTTTTTCTATATTTTTATTGTCATCAGATTTTGTCTTTTTGTCAATCTTATAATTTTCAAAGTTTACAGACCATATACTCATGACAATCACATCCCAATACATTTTTCGCTAATACTATTTTATGATATTGGGATGTGAAATGTTCATACTGTTTATTATGGGCGAATTCTGGACAGTGTTCTTGGAAATGGTATACATTCTCTCACATGTTCTGTATTAGTTATCCATGCAACTGTTCTCTCTATACCAAGTCCAAAGCCGGAATGTGGTACAGTGCCATATTTTCGTAAATCAAGATACCAATCGTACATATCAATAGGCAAATTTTCTTCTTTCAGTCTTTTTACTAACAAATCATAATCGTGAATACGCTGACTGCCTCCAATAATCTCCCCATAGCCTTCAGGTGCAAGCAAATCTGCACATAGCACTACTTCAGGTCTATCTTCTTTCGGTTGCATGTAAAAGGCTTTGCATTTGGCAGGATATTCAGTTATGAAGACAGGTTTATCAAATTGATTTGACAAGAATGTCTCATCTGGCGAGCCCAAATCATTCCCCCATTGAATCTCATATCCATTTTTATTCAAAAGCTCAATTGCTTCATCGTATGTCAATCGAGGAAAAGGAGTTTTGATTTTTTCCAGCTTACTTAGATCTCTTCCAAGTTCTTTTAATTCCCTTGAACAGTTTTCTAATACAGATTGAACTATGTATTCTACCAACTTTTCTTGAACTTCCATATTGGCATAATGATCGACAAAAGCCATTTCAGGCTCAACCATCCAAAACTCATTTAAGTGTCTTCTTGTTTTTGATTTTTCAGCTCTAAATGTTGGACCAAAGCTGTACACTTTACCTAATGCCATGGCAGCAGCTTCTTGATACAACTGACCAGTTTGTGAAAGATAAGCATTTTCACCAAAATAATCTATTTGAAAAAGGTCTGAAGTTCCTTCACAAGTAGATGGTGTTATGATTGGCGAGTCAATTCTTACAAAATCATTATTATTTAAAAACTCTTGTATTGACTTTATAACTTCATGGCGAATAGACAAAATTGCCTGCTGTCTCGGTGTTCTGATCCAAAGGTGTCTATTGTCTAATAAAAAATCTACTCCATGTTCTTTTAATGAAATAGGATAATCATTAAAAGCCATTTGTATTAAATCTATATTTTTGACTGTAAGTTCGAAACCGAATGGAGATCTTTCATCTTTTCTCACAATGCCAGAAACTGATATAGAAGACTCCTGTGTTAATTTGTCGCAAAGTTCAAAGACATTTTCGTCTACTTCATTTTTTACAACTATGCCCTGAACAAATCCAGATCCATCTCGTATTATTAAAAATTTAATTTTTCCGCTGGATCTTTTATTGTACAGCCATCCATTAATTGTAACTTCTTCCCCCACATGATCTTTCATTTCTTTTATTTTTATCAGATTCATATTTACGCCTCCTATCACGTAAATTATAACATAATTATTTTTATACTTCTATACTGACTTCTACGTCTTCAATGCGATTTGCATTAAGCAACGGTTTAACCACATTCTCTATGTATTCTACCGTCTGATTGATAGCTCTTCCAGTAAATTTGATAGGATTTATAATATCATTAATCTCTGTGTCTGACAAGATTATTCTTTCATCTTTTTTTAACAAATCTAATAGCTGATTTTCTCCACCGTTTTTAATAATTTCTTGGGCCTTTAGCGAATTTTCACGTATGACTTCATGCAATTCTTGTCTATCTCCACCTTTTACAACGCATTCCATTAAAATTGATTCAGTAGCCATAAATGGCAGTTCATTCATGACATGCTTGTTAATTATTTTGGTATTCACCTGTAATCCAGATGCGACATTTAAATATAAATTTAAAATAGCATCAGTTGCGAGAAACATCTCTGGTATTACGATTCTTCTATTGGCAGAATCATCAAGTGTTCTTTCAAACCATTGTGAAGATGATGTAATTGATGAATTAAGCAGTGCCGTAATAACGTATCTGGAAAGCGATGCTATCCTTTCAGATCTCATAGGATTTCTTTTATATGCCATTGCTGATGAGCCTACTTGTTTTTCTTCAAATGGTTCTTCTATTTCCTTTAAATGCTGCAACAATCTTATATCATTGCTAAATTTGTGTGCACTTTGAGCTATTTCACTCAAAACAGAAAGAAGCAAAAAGTCATACTTCCTTGTGTAAGTTTGACCAGTTACGTCAAACGATTTGTCAAAGCCCATCTTTTCTACTACAAGCCTATCAAGCAGTTTTACTTTTTCTTCGTCACCATTAAACAACTCCATGAAACTTGCCTGTGTTCCTGTTGTTCCTTTTACGCCTCTTAGCTTTATATTTTTAAGCCTATATTCAAGATCTTCGTAGTCAAATATCAAATCTTGAATCCATAGAGTAGCTCTTTTCCCGACAGTTGTCAACTGAGCTGGTTGAAAGTGAGTAAAACCCAATGTAGGTACATCTTTATATTTTAATGCAAAATCTGAAAGTATCTCAATTAGCTTAAGCAATTTTTTTCTGATTATCTGGAATCCTTTATACATAAGTATAATATCTGTATTATCATCCACAAAAGCAGATGTTGCTCCTAAGTGTATAATCGGCTTTGCCTTTGGACACTGAATACCATATGCTCTAATATGTGCCATGACATCGTGACGTAGTTCTTTTTCCAACCTCTTAGCATCTTCGTAATTTATATCTTCAACATGTTTCTCCATCTCTTCTATTTGTTCATCGGTGATATTAAGCCCTAATTCTTTTTCGCTTTTTGCTAAAGCGATCCATAGCTTTCTCCAAGTTTTGAATTTTTCATCATCTGAGAATATTTGAGACATTTCTTTGCTTGCATAACGTGTTATCAATGGATTTTCATATAGATTTGACATAATTACCTCCGATTTCTAAAAATTTGTTAATAAGTTTTCTATTCTATTAAAGCCTTCTTCAATATTTTTCATCGATGTTGCATACGAAACTCTAATATAATTATCATTGCCAAATGGAAGACATGGTATTACAGCAACTTTAGCTTTTTCTAAAAGAAAATTAGCAAAAGCAATTGAACCATTTATTTTTGTTTCATCTATTTCAGTCCCAATAAAATTACTGATATTGATAATTATATAAAATGCTCCATCTGGTGGGATAGCCTTTAAACCATCTATTTTATTTATTCTTTGAAGCATGTAATCCCGTCTTCTCTTAAATTCAACAACCATAGTTTTGATAGTATCATCGCCTTGATTTAGTGCCGTAACACTGGCATATTGAGCTATCGTATTAGGATTTGATGTAGTATGACTTTGAATATTGTTAATTAGTTTTGCGATCTCAGGATTTGATACAGAATATCCAATCCTCCATCCTGTCATTGAATAAGCTTTTGACATACCATTTATTATAATTGTCAAGTTTTTTATTTCTTCATTAAAAGAAGCAATGCTGACATGTTTTCCGTTGTAAATTAACTTTTCATAAATTTCATCAGAAATCACATAAATATTATGTTTTACAGCTAAAGATGCTATATTTTTCAATTCCTCTTCATTATAAACTGCCCCAGTAGGATTATTTGGGCTATTTATAATAATTGCTTTTGTCTTATCGCTTATTGCTTCTTCTAATTGCGTTGCAGTAATTTTAAAATTATTGCTTTCTGCAGTATCAATAAAAACTGGAACACCGCCAGCTAACTTAACCATTTCAGGATAGCTAAGCCAATAAGGAGAAGGAATTATGACTTCGTCACCTTGATTTAATATGGCACATAATGTATTAAATATTGCCTGTTTAGCACCATTTGAAACTACTATTTGAGAAACATCATAAGATAAATTATTGTCTCTTTTTAACTTTTGTACTATTGCTTCTTTTAGCTCCAAAATACCTGAAGTAGGTGTATATTTTGTGTAACCTTCTTTTATAGCACTAATTGCTGCTTCTTTTATATAATCAGGTGTATCAAAATCAGGTTCTCCTGCTCCAAAACCAATCACATTTATTCCTGATTTTCTCATTCTATTTGCTTTGGCGGTAATATCTAATGTTAGTGAAGGACTAATGCTAAGAGCCTTGTCCGATAATCTCATATTTCCACCTCCTACAGTATATCTATTATTTTAACTTATTTTTGATATTATTTCTACTATTTAATACTTTCTTTAAGTTTTAACACATATTTGTAATCAAGCTTTACTGTACCCAATAAATATCTTCCATCTATATCAATTCCATGAAAATCTGAACCACCGGTTATTAATAAATTATTTTCTATCGCAAAATCTTTAAAAAACTCTATATCCTTCTCATCATGTTTTGAATGATAAACTTCGATTCCCTTTAAACCATTTTTAATAAGATGATTAATGATCTTTTTATCTTTAAGAAGACCTGGATGCGCCAATACAGGTATGCCACCAATATTTTTTATCATCTTAATTGATTCAAATGGATGAAGCCTATATCTCTCAACATATGCTGGTTGTCCTTCACCAATATATCTGTCGAAAGCTTCTTTTACGCTTTTTGAATAACCTGCCTCAACCATAGCTCTTGCAATATGAGGTCGTCCTATATAAGATTCTTTAGTGTATTTTAGTACATCATCATAATTTATGTTAACACCAATTTCATTAAGCTTTTGAATCATAAGTTTTGAACGAGAAATTCTAGAATCTCTAATCTCTATCAATCTTCTTAAAAAATCTTCATTATTGTGATCGATAAAATATCCAAGTATATGTACGTCTTGCTTTCCATCATATGAGTTAAGCTCAATCCCAGGGATTATTTCTACGTCGAAAAATTTTGAGACATGTATTGCTTCATCAATGCCTTCCAATGTATCATGATCTGTAATAGCAATAATACTCAAACCGGCTTTTTTTGCCAAGTGTACTACTTCTTTTGGTTTATGTGTTCCATCTGATTTAGTAGTGTGTATGTGCAAGTCAGCAAACATTTATTTCCCCTCCTAATGTTAAACTAAAAACAACCTGTTTTGCAGGTTGTTCATCTTGGCTCTACGATCAACTTAATGGCTGTTCGTTCTTCTCCATCGATTTCAATGTCTGTAAAGGCTGGTATACAAATTAAATCGATACCACCAGGTGCAACAAAACCTCTTGCTATAGCTACTGCTTTTATTGCTTGATTTAATGCACCTGCTCCAATTGCTTGTACTTCTGCTCCACCGCGTTCTCTGAGTACACCAGCTAGTGCACCTGCTACTGAATTTGGATTAGACTTTGCTGAGACCTTTAAAACCTCCATCATATATCCCCCTTTTAATATATCGAATACATTATCTATATTCTACAAAAAAATTAAAAATCCTTCTAAATTGAAACTTATATATAATTTTTGTTTATTCTGTAAATATCAATACATTTTCCTGTAGATTCATCTATTTTTATTACCAATCCATTTATTTGAGCTGGGCCTTTTGCAATATCAAATTTAACAGGCAAAGAAGATGTAAATTTTTTTATTATCTTATCTTTGTCCATTCCCAAAACAGAATCGTATGGACCAGTCATTCCCACATCAGTTATATATCCGGTGCCACCTGGCAATATTTTTTCATCTGCCGTTTGAACATGTGTATGTGTCCCATACACGCATGATACTTTCCCATCTAAGTAATAACCTAAAGCTATTTTTTCTGATGTGGCTTCAGCATGAAAGTCAACAATTATTATGTTTGTATGTTCTTTTAACATTTTAATTTCTTCATCAGCAACAAAAAAAGGATTGTTATTACATGGCATAAACACTGTCCCTTGCAAATTGATAATTCCGATTTTTACATTGTTTATGTTAAGCAAAGAAGAACCTCTTCCAGGGGTGTTAGGAAGATAATTTGCAGGTCTTACAATTCTTCTTTCTTCATAGATAAAATTAAAAATTTCTTTTTGATCCCAAACATGGTTACCCATAGTTAAAGCCGATATTCCCATTTCAAAAAGTTCATCGGCAACTTTTCGTGTTATGCCATTTCCACCTGCAGCATTTTCAGCATTTGCAATGACCAAATTAATATTATTTTCTTCAATTAATTGTCGCAATTTATCTTTCAGTATATTTCTTCCGATTCTTCCAACAATATCACCTATTATGAGCGTATTCATATAAACCTCCGTTCATTTACAACATAATATTATTATACTACTATAATTGATAATTATAATTATAAATCGAAAAGCGTGCATATGCACGCTTTATTTCAAATTTATTTAGCATAATCAACTGCAACAGTTTCCCTAACTACTATAACCTTAATTTGACCAGGATATTCTAATTCTTCCTCGATCTTCTTAGTAATTTCTCTTGCTAACATGATCGTAGTTTCATCATTTATGATTTCTGGTTTTACTATTATTCTTATTTCTCTGCCAGCCTGTATAGCATACGATTTTTCAACACCATCAAATGAATTAGCAATTTCCTCTAATTTATTTAATCTTTTTAAATACGCTTCAAGTGTCTCACGTCTTGCACCAGGTCTTGCTGCAGATATGGCATCTGCTGACTGAACTAAAACTGCTTCTACCGTCTGAGGTTCAACATCATTGTGATGTGCCATTATAGCATGAATGACTTCGTTTGACTCGTGATATCTTTTTGCAAGATCGGCCCCTATCATTACATGCGGACCTTCAACTTCATGGTCTACTGCCTTTCCTATATCATGCAACAATCCGGCTCTTTTGGCTATATTTGCGTCGGCACCAAGTTCGTACGCCATAAGCCCTGCTAAATGAGCAACTTCTATGGAGTGCTTCAAAACATTCTGCCCATAACTTGTCCTAAACTTTAATCTTCCAAGCAATTTTATCAATTCAGGGTGAATTCCGTGAACACCAACTTCAAAAGTCGCTTCTTCTCCAGCTTTAATAATGACATTATCAACTTCTTTTCTAGCTTTTTCCACCATTTCTTCAATTCTGGCTGGATGTATTCTTCCATCTTCAATTAATTTTTCTAAAGCTATACGGGCGATTTCACGCCGTATTGGATCGAATCCTGATATAACTACCGCTTCAGGTGTGTCATCAATTATCAAATCAATACCTGTCAACGTCTCTAAGGTTCTAATATTCCTGCCTTCACGTCCTATGATTCTTCCTTTCATTTCATCGTTAGGCAATGCTACTACCGAAACAGTTGTTTCAGCTGCATGATCAACAGCACATCGTTGAATTGAAGTAACAACTATTTCCCTTGCTTTGCTTTCTGCTTCTTCTTTTGCTTTAGCTTCAATTTCCTTTATCATTAAAGCAGCTTCATGTGATATTTCGTTTTTAACATCGTTTAATAAAATATTTCTGGCTTCTTCTCTGGTTAATTCGGATATTCTTTCTAATTCCTCAACTTCTTTTTGATGCATTATTTTAATTTCTTCTTCCAAATCGCTTATTTCTTTTTGTTTCTTTTCAATCATTGCATCTTTTTGTTCTAATGTTTCAGCTCTTCTGTCAAGAGACTCTTCTTTTTGGATTAAACGTCTTTCCATTCTTTGAAGTTCGCCTCTACGATCCCTGACTTCCTTTTCGAGATCAGTTCGTTGTCTATGAATTTCTTCCTTTGCTTCCAAAAGCAACTCTCTTTTTTTATTTTCGCCGTCTTTTTTTGCATTTTCCAAAATAGTTTTAGCTAATTCTTCAGCGCTTTTTATTTTGGATTCTGCAATAAATTTTCGTATGAAATATCCTGCAAAAAGACCAATTGCTATGGCTATTAATGCAATTACTGCTATAAATATTGGACTAATATTGTTAATATGCCTACACCTCCTTTGTTGATACTCATTTTATATTTTATTCCTATTTCAAAATTATGTCAAGTTAGCATCCTTTCTATATTGCGGACTCAGAGCTTAATGATAAACTATATGTGAACCATTTTCATCTTTCGTAATCTCTATTGAGTATGGAAAACTTTCTTTAAGTTCATCAATATGCGTTATTACTAAGACTAATTCAAATTCATCTTTTATCATATTCAATACGTCAATAATATTTTGACGTCCAAGGACATCTTGAGACCCAAAGCCTTCGTCTATTATTAAGGTTTGTAAATTAACACCTGCTCTTCTTGATAAAAATTTTGACAAGGCGATTCTCAACGCAAAATTGATCCTAAAGGCTTCTCCACCGCTAAAAAGCTCGTATTTTCTTTTTCCCAACTCATCCGAAATTTCTATATCAAGCGTTTCTTGTACAGAGCCATTTTTGTTAATTTTTTGAGTTACTAGACTTACATACATCTTTCCATCTGATAATTTAGATAAAAAATTGTTGGCAGTATCTTCAAATTCCGGCAATGCATTTTCTATAATTAACGCTTGTATACCCTTTTTGCTAAAACTTTTCTCCAATATTTCATAATAATGTATTTCGGATAGATAAACATCCCTTTCTTTATTTAAATCGACAATTTTTTTCTCTAAAATTTCTAACCTATTCAGTTGGTCAACAATAGATGTTAAACTGGCATTTAGTTCCAGATATTCATTGTTAACAATATCCATTTTTTGTTTTATTTTTTTTATGTCATCTAACAAATTATCATAACCAACAAGCTGTGATTTGAAAAACTCCAACATTTCTTTGTCTTTGTTTAGATATTCTGAATAAACTTCTATTGTCTTTTTATAACTTTGATATGTATTCTGATAATCAGATAGATTTTTTTTTGAAATACAAAGTCTTTCATATTTTTTTTCAAAGTCTCTATATAATTCATATTTATTCTTTATATTTTCATAAAGCTCAATTGAAAAGTTTAAATTTTTTAATTTAGTTTCAACATCTAACAATTTATCTTTTTCAGCAGAAGCAAAAGATTCATTTGCCAAATAATTATTAACATCGTCAATTTTTTTCTTTAATTCGTTTAGTAGATTTAATAAGCTTTCTTTTTCAGCAATAGCATTTTTAAGTGAATCTATGTTAGCTATTAACTTTTCCCGTTTATTTTGAAGCATCAACAGATTTTCTCGTTCTTTTTTTAAAAATCTTATATTGTTTTGCTCTTTTAAAATTTCATCTTTTATTGCATATATCTTATTTGATATATCATTTATTTCTTTTTTGATATCATTCAGCAAACCGCTTTTTTTATTTTCATCAAGCGGTGAATTACACAATGGACATTTTGCACCAGTTTGCAATATTGCTTTGTAGTTTTCTTTAAGTTCTTCCGTCTTTTTATTAAAATTGTCCAGTTGAACTTTATATTCAGCTATTTTTTGAGTAGATTTTTGAATTTCTTCATCGTTTAATTTTATTTTTTCTTGTAAATTATCAATTTCCTGTAGGCCTTTTTCCAATTCACGTAATTTTGAAACATTATTTTCTATTTCATTGTACCTTAGTAAAGTATCATTGTATTTAAATTGCAAATTCTTTAGTTCCAACTGAGTTTCTTTTCTCAATATATTTATGTTAGTTTCAATTTGGATTTTTTCTCTTTCAAGCTGATTAAAATCAGTATATTTTTTTTCAAGCTCTTTTAGCTGTTCTTTTACAAATTTAAATGTATTATATCCTTCAAGGATTTCACTTTCATCCTTCAAAAGATTATTTACTTCATTTATTTTATTTTTCATATCCTCCATCATAATCTTGTATTCTGAGATTACTTTTTCGTTAAACTTTATTCTTTCACTATATTCATTGTATTTTATTATGTTATCATCCATGTAGCGTTTTTTTTCATCTAATTCGTTTAAATCAATGCTCAACCTGTCAATTTCGAATTTTTTTTCACTGCATTTTTTTAAAAGTTCATCTCTTTTGTAAACTAACTCATTTTTATCTTTTACTTCATTCATATACAGTTTCAATTGTTCATCTATAATATTTACCTTTTTCTCGTATTCATTGCGCTTTATTTTAGCTTTCTCCTGCAATCTATCGTATATATCTAAGCCCAGGACCTCAGAAAATATCTCCTTTCTTTTTGTCGAATCAGCCTCAGAAAAAAAGCCATACTTGTTTTGTGGCATGAAAGATGAAGCAACAAAAGTATCATAATCTAACATGATAGTGCTTTCAATTTTGTCTCTTGTATCTTCTAATCTTTCTTGAGTCAATGATTTTAATGTTCCATCATCTCCTATTATATGAAATTCAAGGATGGAACTTGAATTTCTTTTTTTCTTTCTTAGAATTCGATATTTAGTATTATTTATTTTGAATATGAATTCTACTTCCATCTCATCAGCACCAATTCTTATAAGATCATCACTGCCTCTACCAGCACCATCTAAACCTCTAGCTCTTCCCCAAATACACCATGTTATAGCATCCCAAAGTGATGATTTACCATTCCCATTTTTACCTGTAATTGCAGCAATATGAAATCTTGTAAAATCCATTACTTCGTTTTCAGAATATGACATAAAATTCTTCAACGTAAGCCTTATTGGAACCATTTATTTGTTCACCTCTTCTATTAGTTCTTTGTATAAGAGGGAAGCTCTTTTTAGAAGTTCATCTTTATCAACATCTAAATCAACAGACAAAAAATATTTCGATAGAGCGTCAATTGGATTAAGCTGTTCATTTATTTCAGGATTTCTTAAAGCACCTTTATCAGCATCAAATTCTTTTTTTATGCCAACAAAATAATAAGAATTTTCATTAAAATATTTGCTTATTTCTCTGTACCTGATGTGTTTATCGATATCCTTTGTGATTTTTAAGTTTAGTCTGACAATTGACTCTTTTAAATCGTATTTTTTAGCTGCTTTTAATATTTCTTCAGTAGGATAAGAATCATCTTTTATTTCGATATTGATAGTTTTAAACTGCCTGGAATTCGTAGTGATAAACTTATGTGTAACATTCTGTCCATCGATAATGACGTGACAGAAACCTTTTTCGTCTCTTTCTTCCCCAAAATCTATTTTCTCTATACTGCCACTGTATACGGCAAGTGGCATATCCCATACTACTTGATATTTATGTATATGACCCAATGCAATGTATTTGTATTGCGGTCTAGCAATTACGCTTATTGGTACAACAACTTCATCTCCAATCATAATGCTTTTTTCACTGCTGGTGATAGCTCCTGTTACGGATACATGAGCTGATAAAATTGATGGTATAGAAGGATCAAGTTTTGCCGTAAGAATATCAATGATAGTATTTATTTTTTCAATCATTTTTTTGTTTATCTCATTTATACTTAAATTTTTGCTTTCTTCAAGTTTCAAAAGAAAACTTTTAGGAAAATACGGAAGACACGCAACTTGCAATGGACCATTCTTAGTTTCAATAAGAAAAATATCAGGTTTGTTGGCTACATATACGTTCTTTACATCTAAAATTTTATATATATCAAAAGCCCTTGCTTTCGAATCAGAATTTGGTTGGTCATGGTTTCCGTTGTTTATAACAACAGGAATATGTTCTGAAAGACGTTTTATTCTTTTTGCCAGTTCTCTTTGCTGAGTAGGATTAGGTTCCCTGGATTTGTACATATCGCCTGAAATAACTGCTATGTCACAATTCTCTATAGAATAATCTACAAACCGATCAAACGCATTTAGAAAATCTTCTAATCTAGTATTTAATCCTGTTTTTTTGTTTATAATACCGTAATTCTCTATTCCAATATGAATATCTGCTGTATGTGCAATATTTATCATTTGTTTCACCTTCTTCTAATCAGTCTGGAAATAGCTCATCGATTTTTTCTTTTTCCATCAATTCTAAAAATGGTTTATTTATAAAATCAGAATCATCGTAAGTCGAAATATCTTTATAAAATTCTTGGTCGTAGTTTCTCGTTTTAATCACAACAGGCATAGGTACAGCATGTCCCAATATTAAAGCCTGTTGCTTTTGCTCAAGACTTGCTAATACATTTCTCAATTTCGATGCATTATTTACACCCGATAAAAACGAATTAATGTCGTTATCATCCTCTAATCGACAAGTAATCTTTGTCCCAATTTGAGACATTACCTCTGAATCAATTTGGGATGTCCTCTGGTCTACAATCAATAAAGTCACATTGTATTTCCGCATTTCCCTTGCTATTTCTCCCATAGTAGTCTCTTTAGAAATTGAAGGATCTAAAAATCTGTGAGCTTCTTCTATTGTGATGATTAAAGGTATGGGACCTTTTCCGTTATTAGCTATAGCTTCCTCAGATTTTTTTACATACATATCATGTATATGCCTTGTTATGATATTCGCTACAAGCATATAACCCAATGTTGACACATTTCCAAATTCAACAACGACATTTATACCATTTTGCAAGTAATCCATTATTTGTTTTATACAATCGTTAGGGACAACTTCCATCAAAAAAGGAAGCTTCGTAAATCTCTCCAACTTTCTTCTTAAAGCTTGAAGAGAACTGGCATTAGCACCTATATCTAATGCATATTCATCAATTTCCGAAGCATCTATATTAAGGAAATTATACAGCCAATTGTCACCTTCCCTTTTCATTATTTGATAAATACTTTCAATTGCTGTAGTATTTAGATTCAACATGGAATTAAGCAACAAAATATCATCCGGAGTTATTTGATTGTAGGCAATGTTTAAAACGCCATCAATAGGTACCTGTCTCCTCAAAGAAGATTCTCTATCTAAAGTAAATATTGCAACTTTACTTCCGAATAATTGCCTTAGCCCTTTTACATAGCCGCTATTTTCGCTTTTTGCACCATAACCATATTCATTATGAGCATCAAAAATAAGACTAACTGCTAAATTTGATTTTACTAAACCAGACAACAATAACCGCGTCAAATACGTTTTTCCAGTTCCAGCTCGGCCAAAAATACCTGTGCTTCTTTCTACTAACCTTTTTAAATTAATACAAATTGGTGTATCCATTTCAGGCGGTGTACCGATGTAAAAATTTTCTTCTGATGGTTCTCCGAAAACAGCATATATATCTTCTTTATCTGCATCTAATGCATAAGAACCATAAGAAGGTATCGATTTTACTGTTAAAGGATTTTTGCTTTCATCTATTTGTATCATAGGTGACAATGTGACAACACCGTATACTCCTGTACCTTCTATTATTTTCTCATCTATTTCACTGTCAAAATCTGTTCCACTGATCATTATTTGAGGATTAACAGCTTCATACTTTATATCGGTTACCATGCATAAATATTTGTTTTTCTTGCCGGTTACTACTATAAAATTGCCAACCTTAACATCTTCTATAATGCTGTCACCTATAAGTTTAACATCTAAACCAGATGAAATAGATCCTCTAAAAATTTTCCCTTTCATATATTACACATCCTTTTTATGGTCACATACCTGTCAAAATCATTCTTTAACAATCTTATCAACTCTTTGCCAACTTCAATCAAATATGTTTTTTCATCAGAATCGTGAGAATATAAATTCCTTATGGCTGCTGCTATTAATTCATCTTCAATCCCTGTTTTGCTATTTAATATATACTTTATATAATTGAGATTTTCCCTTATACATTTTAAATCACTTTCATCGCATAGATATGTAAAAGCATGTATTTTAGCTGGTTTAGGTGGAATTAATCCAATGTATCTGTCTTTTTTATATCCAATTATTTGCACTTCAAAATACGTGTGCATTAATTCAAAAATTTGTGGCTGCTGCATTTTCAACTCTTCTTCAGACAATCCAAAAGCTACTGGTTTTCTACTTTGGTCATCGCTCATTGTAGAGACATTATATACAATTCCATATATAGTTATATCGTTTGATGTTGTTTTTACAAAACTTCCAAAATCAGGACCATCATTTAATTTTATCGATTGACACAAAAATTTCTGCGTACTGGTTTCTATGACTTCACCTATATGATTCTGATTCATAGAATACTACTCCTTTTCCTTTGCGATTTATACGATCGAGATACTTTCAAGCCGCTTCTTACATATAAGTTCGAAAGAATATTATAGAATTGTTCCCTATCTGCGCCAGTAACAACAGCTTGTTCATGTGCTTCTGACAGTGATATTGGATACCCATTTCCTTTTTTGGCTTGATCATAACATATAAAATGAACTAAATCTAAATTTCTTCTATCGGTTGCAACCCAGTATGGAATCTCTATTCGTGCAATTTCATTTCCTGTATTTAAATAAAAAAATGCAATTTTGTGCTGACCATAGTTTTCTAAAATATGGGATGTGCTTAGGAACAACGGAGATCTTTCTCCTTCATTAAGTATTTTCAAAAAAAGATCAGCATCGTTTAACTTGTTTATGACACTACAAGGTAATTCTTTATCATTTTTCAAATATGGGCAATTGCTACAATTTACTGGATCTTGTGGACACAGCGATATACGCAACATATTTATAAAATCGTTGCTTTTTGGAGAACTTATATAACCGACTATAGGTGTATCAGATTTTTGTGCATAATCAAAAGTCGCAAGAACACTATCGATTATATTCTGTTCATCAGGTTCTCCCTGTACCATCCATTCTATCAGTGTCCCATCAACGAACGCTATCTTATTTTTGCTCTTTATTTTAGAGATACATTCGGAAATTTTTTTATACTCCATTATTGTTCTCTTAAATGTTATATCCTTAGGAGTAACTAAAGCTTTAACACCTGCATATTCCTTAAATAAATCTTCTTCCTTAAAATACAGATACGGTTCAGATTTTAATTCTGCACCTGAATCTTCACCATAGGTAAATATTACATAACCTATATTTATTAAATAGCATAATCTGATTTCATGTCTATCAGGCATAATTTGTGAGCCATCCACTGCAAGTACACTGTAGTCTTTTATAATATCGCTGACAAAATTTGTGCTATTTAAACTTTCAAGCGGAATTGCAGTTAACCAAGATGTTTTGCTGGATTTTATCTTTTTTACAAGTTCATCCTCAACACCTTTAGCTTTATTAAATTCATTGATTGCATTCTTTAAATCATTTGATATATTATTAAGCATACTTTTTTCGCTGCTTATTAATGCATTAAGCAAAGGAATCAACTTAGAACTATTTAACAATTTAATAAACCTCCTCATCTGAGAGGACTTTATTTATATCTTCGATTTTAAATCTTTTTCTGTATAGATAATTTTTGATTTTTAACTTATCATTAGAGGAAACACTTTTTTTTCTAATTAATTTTTGAATTACTTCTACTTCATTATCATATAGTTCACAAAGTTTAATCTCAATTAAAGAAGGTTCTATTCCCTTTCTTATAAGTTCATTGTAAATCCTATACTTGCTGAAAAGGCGCTCTTTCTTTTCTTTTACATATACCTCTGCGTAATACTCATCATCCAAATAATGCAAATCTATAAGCTTATTTATGACATCACTAATTACAGAATCGCTATATCCTTTTAAGCGCAGTTTCTCACATAGCTCTTTTTTTGTTTTCATAGCATAAGATAGAATTCTAATAGCATCGTTATATGCATTTTTAAATACCAAGTAGTTTACATAATAATTATATTGTTCTTTGTCAATTTCAACGCCGCTTTCTAACTTAAACATTTCTTTTTCTTCGTAAGAAACTGAAAAAGCGTATTTATCATCTATATAAACGTTAAATCGCATATTATCGTTTTTCTGTTTTTCTATATTTGTTATCTTCATTCAATCACCTTTTATAGAAAAATAACCCTCTACAGGGTTACTAATCTTGTTCAACTTCATCATCGATGATAGATTTTTTTGTTGTTACCAAAAGATTAAAATTTTCTCTGATTTTGTTTTCTATCTCATCAGCAATTGCTTTATTTTCTTTCAAATACTGTTTTGCATTTTCTCTGCCTTGTCCAAGTCTTATGTCACCATATGAATACCATGCGCCACTTTTGTCAATTATATCGATACTTGCAGCCAAATCTAAAATACTTCCTTCTCTTGATATACCTTCTCCATACATAATGTCAAATTCTGCTTGTTTAAAAGGTGGCGCAACCTTATTTTTTACGACTTTTACCCGAGTTCTGTTTCCTACAATATCATTACCTTGTTTTATACCATCCACTTTTCTTACATCCAGACGAATTGTAGAATAAAATTTTAATGCCCTTCCACCAGGTGTCGTTTCGGGATTTCCAAACATTACACCAACTTTTTCTCTCAACTGATTTATAAATACAGCTACAGATTTTGTTTTGCTTATAACACCAGATAACTTTCTTAAAGCTTGCGACATAAGCCTTGCTTGAAGTCCAACATGTGCATCGCCCATGTCTCCATCTATCTCTGCTTTCGGCACGAGAGCAGCTACAGAGTCAATAACAATCACATCTACAGCGCCACTTCGAACCAAAGCTTCGACAATTTCAAGAGCCTGTTCACCAGTATCCGGTTGAGAAACCAGCAAATTATCTATATTGACACCTACATTTTTAGCATACACAGGATCTAAAGCGTGTTCAGCATCTATAAAAGCACCTGTGCCTCCCAATTTCTGAGCCTCAGCTAATATATGTAATGCAATTGTCGTCTTGCCTGAAGACTCTGGACCAAATATTTCTATTATTCTTCCCCTTGGAACTCCTCCAACTCCTAAAGCTATGTCTAAATCTATAGAGCCAGTAGAAATCACATCGATATTAAGCTTGCTATTATCGCCAAGTCTCATTATGGAGCCTTTCCCAAACTGTCTTTCAATTTGGCTTATGGCCATGTCAAGGGCTTTTTGTTTTTCTATCATAATTTCTCCTCCCGCCAAAATTCGGCAATATTCATAATTCAATTATATATTAGTAACATTCAATAGTCAATTTTTAAACCGCTTAAATGTCTTCTAAGCATATCTAAGGCATTCATGGCAGAATTTAATCTTATCTTACCTCTATCTCCATTTGAAATTATTTTTTTTATGTATACCGTATCTTTATATGCTAAACCTATATAGACTAAGCCAACAGGTTTAGTAATTGTACCACCGCTGGGGCCGGCTATACCTGTAATAGATATACCGTAATCTGTTTTTGCAATATTTTTTACATTGACAGCCATTTCCCTCGCAGTCTCTTCACTGACTGCTCCATATTTTTCTATGGTGCTTTTAGATACACCTAAAATTCCTTCTTTTGACTCATTACTGTACGTTATAGCTCCAAATTTAAATACTTCAGACGCACCTGGT
Organism: Thermoanaerobacterium thermosulfurigenes; assembly: GCF_051201035.1. Lineage (NCBI taxonomy): Bacteria > Bacillati > Bacillota > Clostridia > Thermoanaerobacterales > Thermoanaerobacteraceae > Thermoanaerobacterium > Thermoanaerobacterium thermosulfurigenes. Next base: position 7,738 of record NZ_JBPODR010000022.1, on the reverse strand, counting down.
ATATCAGTGATTTTTTCAGATAACAATCCACCCGTACATGATTCAGCAGTAGAAAGTGTAAGTTTTTTTGTTTTTAATAAGTTTAAAACCACAGATTCCAATGTATCATCATCTGCTCCAAAAATGTATTCGCCTAAAAGCTCTCTTATATTTTTTTCATATTCATCAATCATGTATTTTGCTTTTAGAGGATCATCTGATTTTGCAGTTATTCTCAACGTGACAAATCCATTTCCAACAAGTGGAGCAACAGTAGGATTATGTGACACAAGCAAATTATTTACCATCTCATCAACCTGTGATTCACTAATACCAAACATCTTTATGACTTTAGAAACAATTATCTCATCGCTTAAAGGTTTTAGATATGAATATACATAGTTTTTAAACATAGGTATTAATTCTGATGGTGGACCAGGTAAAACAACTACTATCTTTTTGTTTTTTTCTATAATGAAACCAGGAGCTGTACCATTGTCATTTGGTAAAATTTTAGCCCCTTCCGGGAATAAAGCCTGCTTGTAATTATTTTGGGTTAGATTTCTCTTTGACCTTTTAAAGTATGATTGAATTTTAAGCTTTGTATCAATGTCTTCAACAAGCCTTAATGAAAAGAACTCAGCAACAGTTTCTTTTGTTAAATCGTCAATTGTTGGTCCTAAACCGCCTGTTAAAATTATCAAATCAGAACGTTCTGAAGCAATTTTAAGGCACTCTAAAAGTCTGCTTTTATTGTCACCTACATTGGTTTGAAAATAAACATCTATTCCAAGTGTAGTAAGCATCTCAGATATAAATTTTGAATTTGTGTTCACAATTTGCCCTAGAAGAAGCTCTGTGCCAACAGATATTATCTCACATTTCATAAAATGCACCTTCTCATCCTAAAATTATGTTTCTACATTTCACAACATAATCAATTCCAGAATAAACTGTAAAAAACAACGCTAAGTACACAGCTATAGTTGAAAATGGGAAAAACACATATTCAAATGGATAATTATTTAGCATCAGCGATATTATAGCTATGATTTGAAATGTCGTCTTATATTTACCAAGATTGCTGGCTGCAATTACAATGCCTTTATCTGCTCCGACTGCTCTTAATCCAGTTATTATAAATTCCCTGCAAAGAATAACTATGACGATCCAACTTTGTATACGGTTTAACTGTATTAAGACAATTAAAGCAGATGAAACCATTATTTTATCCACAAGAGGATCCATAAACTTGCCTAAATTCGTAATTTGATTGTATTTTCTTGCAATATATCCATCTAACTTGTCAGTCAATGATGCAACTAAAAATAAAGAAGCCGCAATTATATTTGAGTATTTAATTCCTGACAACATTACAATTATAAAAAAAGGAACTAAAATCAATCTTGCAATTGTAATCTTATTTGCTGCGTTCACAACAACTCCCCCATTAGATCATAGTCAAAAGCTTTTGTGATCTTAACCTTAGCAAAATCGCCAATGTTTAACTTCTTATTTGACTTAAAAAACGTCATTCCATCGATATCTGGGGCATCAATATAGCTTCTTCCATAATAAAGTCCATCTTTTTGTCCTTCTACCACTACTTCAAATTCACTGCCAATTAATCTCTTATTATATTCAAGTGATATATTCTTTTGCAAAAGCATTATTTCATTATATCTTTTTTGCTTAATTTGTTCTGATATTTGATTTTGCATATCATAAGCTTCAGTATCTTCCTCTCTGGAATATGTGAATACACCTAATTTATTAAACTTTTTTTCTACAATAAATTTTTTTAAATCGTCGAATTCATCATCTGTCTCCCCTGGAAAACCAACAATAAACGTTGTTCTAATTATCATTCCAGGAATAGACTTAAGCTTTTCAATTGTATCTTCAATCTTTTTTCTCGTTGTATTTCTTTTCATTCGTCTTAAAACTTCATCATTTGAATGTTGCAACGGTATATCTATATACTTTAGCACTTTTTTATTTGTCTTTATCTCATCAATAAGTTCATCTGTAATACTGTCTGGATATGCATACAGTATTCTAATCCATTTTATTCCATTTATATTTGCCAACTTTCTCAATAAAGTTGGCAACATGTATTTATTGTAGATATCAATGCCATACTTTGTGGTATCTTGAGCAATCAATATTAACTCTTTGACACCATTCTCAGCTAACATTTTTGCTTCATTGAGCAAATCTTCTATTTTGACGCTTCTGTAACGCCCTCTCAATTTTGGTATGATGCAGAATGAACACTTATTATTGCATCCTTCTGAGATTTTCAAATACGCGTAATGTTTTGGCGTGCTTAACATTCTCGGTGAGTCTTTATCGTCCAATTCGTTTGCATGCCCATATTCTAAGATTCGCTTTCCCTTCAATGTATCTTCAATTACATCTGCAATTTTTAAAAAATCGCCAGTACCTATTACAGCATCTAATTCAGGAAGACTTTCCAAAAGTTCATCTTTATATCTTTCTGATAAGCATCCAGATGCAATTAAAGATTTTAATCTCTTTTTCTTCAATTTGCTCATTTCCAGTATATAATCGATAGATTCTCTTTTTGCACTTTCGATGAATCCACATGTATTTATAATCAAAACGTCAGCATCATTTTCATTATTTACTATATTAAATCCTTTTTCCTTTATTATTCCTAACATTTTCTCTGAATCAACAATATTTTTCGCACATCCAAGAGATATTATTCCGACATTTACCATTTGAAGCCCCTTCCTTAACTTTTTTGTATTTACAAAGAAAAGTATATACCATATAAACCACATTGTAAAGAAATATTAACCGTTTATTATTCTTTTTATTTCTTCTTCTGATAGCAATATTTGCCTTGGTTTAGAGCCGTCGTATCCACTTATTATTCCTTTTTGCTCCATCTGATCTATTATTCTTGCGGCTCTTGCATAGCCTATCCTAAGCCTTCTTTGCAGCATAGATATGGAAGCTTGTCCAGTTTCTACAATTACTTTAATTGCATCATTCATCAATTCATCTTCTTCTATTTCTTTGTTTAATGTACTTTTTGACTCGACGATTATTTCTTCATATTTTGGCTCATTAGCATTTGACTTTAAGAAATTTACGATTTCTTCAACTTCTTTATCTGAAATAAATGCACCTTGCACTCGAATTGGTTTGGATTCGCCAATCGGGTAATAAAGCATGTCTCCCTTTCCTAGCAATTTCTCGGCACCAGACATGTCTAAAATAGTTCTTGAGTCTATTTGTGATGAAACAGCAAAAGAAATTCTAGATGGTATATTTGCCTTTATGACGCCAGTTATAACATCTACTGATGGTCTTTGTGTAGCAATTACTAAATATATACCTGCAGCTCTTGCCATTTGGGCCAGTCTACATATGTATTCTTCAACTTCTGCTGGTGAAACCATCATGAGATCTGATAATTCATCTACAATAACGACTATCTTAGGCATTGTATCAATGCCATGGATTTTATTATACCCTTCAATATCTCTTACATTGTTTTCTGCAAATGCTTTATATCTTTCTGTCATTTCATTTACTGCCCAATTAAGGACGCCAGCGGCTTTTTTAGGATCTGTAACAACCGGCGTTAGCAAATGCGGTATGCCATTGTAAATATTCAATTCAACAACTTTAGGATCTATTAAAATCATTTTGACTTTATCAGGTGAAGCTTTGTACAACAAACTCACAATTAAAGTGTTAATGCAAACACTTTTGCCTGAGCCAGTAGCACCAGCAATTAATAAATGAGGCATTTTTGATAAATCAGCTATAACTATGTTTCCAGCAATGTCTTTCCCTAATCCTATTGTTAGATCGGACTTGCTTTCCCTAAATTTTTTAGTGTCTATAACTTCTCTAAGTGTTACAACAGATATTTTTTCATTTGGGACTTCAATCCCAATTGCAGATTTCCCTGGGATTGGAGCCTCTATCCTAACGGAAGGTGCTGCAAGACTTAATGCAATGTCGTCTGTTAAACTGACTATTCTGCTGACTTTGACTCCAGGGCTTGGTTGCAATTCAAATCTTGTAATAGCTGGCCCCCTGCTGACTTGCACTACTTTAGCATCAATAGCGAAATTTTTAAGCGTTTCTTCTAATTTCTTGGCATTTTCTATGATTAAATTATTGTTGACTTTTTGGTGTGGTATACCTTCTTTAAGCAATTCAATAGGTGGATAAATATAATTCTCGTAAGTTCTTCCTTTATTTTCTATCTTTGAGATTTTGACTTCATCTTCGCTCTGATCTTTTTTCTCCTCTGTTTCCTCTTTTTCTTCTAAGTACGGTTGTATTATCTTTAATTGTTGTTCTTCGTTATTTGCAATTTTTTTTCTGGATAATTTTTTTTCGTCTGGCTTTTCTACAATGTCACGTAGTATATTTTCATTATTAAATTCTAATGTCTTTTTTTTGTTTTTATATTTTTCTATAAGCTTATACATCTGTCTATATACTGATTTTATGCTTTCAATAAGTGATATATCTGTAATAAGTATGATGCTGATGATTAATGTAGAAATCAGAAACAACCAACTTCCTATAACTCCCAAAAACTTAACAAGTACAAAGACAGTTATTGCAGAAACAATCCCTCCACCTGACCCATTTAGTCCGTGCTTAATGCTATCTAAAACATAATTTTTAAAATATCCAATATTATCATAAAAATATATCTGAACCATATTTATAAAACACAGAAATGTTATTAACAAACATATGATTCTTTTATAGTCTAAAAAATTCTTATTTTTAAATAAAAGAAACAATGAATACACTAAAATTAATAGCGATATTGCATACGCACCTACGCCGAAAAGACTTTTCAATAAAATTACCAATTCTTTCCCTACTATACCTGTCTTGTCAGAATAAAGGCTTATCATAGAAATAATCGAAAAAGTAAGCAAAATTATTCCAACTATTTCATTGTTGTATTTTTCTTTAGTCTTTGATTTCATAATTATCACCCAATAATTAATTCTACATTTTATATAAAAATCCTTTTTATCAAAAAAATAGATGTGTTAAACACATCTATTATAGCACAATTTGATTTTTTTTGAAATCAATTGTAGTTCCAGGTGCGTATTTAGTTTTTAGATAATCGTTTGGATTCGTAGAGTACATTCTTATTATTTTGTATTTATCACCTTCTCTTTCTAAAATGAATGTTTTTCCTTCTATATTTGTTTCAATATAATTGTCTTTTATTTCATCACACTTTTGAAAGACGAGCTCGTAAGGAATTATAGTGTATAGCATAAAATCACCTATTTTCTTTCTCTTTAATTAATTGTTGAAGTTTTTCAATTGCTTCTGAAACACCTCCAACTTCATCTATCAATCCATAGTCTACTGCTTCTTTTCCAACCAGGATAGTTCCAACATCATTTGCCAGCTCTCCTATCTTTAACATCAGATTCATAAAAGCATCTCTTTTAATTCTTGAATTTCTTATTACAAATTCAACTATTCTATCCTGCATTTTATTAAAATAATCAAATGTTTGAGGTACGCCTATAACTAAACCTGTCATTCTTATTGGGTGTATAGTCATTGTCGCGCTGGGAACAATGAAAGAATAATTCGATGAAACTGCAAGTGGAACACCTATGCTGTGTCCGCCACCTAATACAATTGAAACTGTAGGTTTTGATAAACTGGAAATCATTTCAGCGATAGCTAAACCAGCTTCTACATCTCCACCAACTGTGTTTAGCAATATTAAAAGACCCTTTATCTGAGGATTTTCTTCAATTGCTACTAGTTGCGGTATTATATGTTCATATTTCGTAGTCTTATTCTGTGGTGGTAATATCATATGTCCTTCTATTTGCCCTATTATTGTCAGACAATGAATACTACTTTCGAAATTTGGCAAATTTGTCTGCCCAAAGCTCTGTATATTCTGCTGTACTGCCGTACCAGTTTGCACAGGCAAATCTTCATTTTTTAACATACCCATTTTATCACTCTCCTATAAAATTAGTATAAAAAAATTAGTGCATATTATGCACTAATTATAGCTTTCAAGCTTAAATTCATCGTGTAAAACCTTCACAGCTATATCTGCCTTATCTTGACTTACAAGACATGAAATAGTATTGTGAGAATCTGCCGTTTGAAAAATCTCTATATTATTATCAGATAATGCTTTTATTATTCTAGCCATAACACCTGGAACACCACGTATTCTATTGCCAATTATCGAAACTTTGCTGCAATTTTTCTTTATCGCGTATTTAACATCATTTTCTTTTAACAGCGTTTCTAATTTTGATAAATCAGCTTCCGATATGGTGAATATTTTCCTATCAGGAAAGACATTTATAAGGTCAATACTGATTTTAGCTTCTGCAATCTTCCCAAAAATATCTTTATCATCTCTATTTAATTCAATAATAACTTGAACTCTATTGTTCATATTAGCTATACCTGTAACAAGGTTATCAGAGTCATAAATGTTATTGTAAACATTGTTGTATTGAGTAATAATAGTTCCCGGACTATCGCTCATTGTATTTTTTATTACTAAAGGTATATTGCCTCGCATCGCAATTTCTACAGCTCGAGGATGTATCACTTTTGCACCTTGTTCCGCTAATTGAAAAACTTCATTATAGCTTATTCGCTTCAATATATGAGCATTTGAGACGATTCTGGGATCTGCTGTCATGATTCCATCTACATCTGTATAAATTTCTACGGCATATGCTTTCAATGCTTCACCTAATAATGCAGCAGTCGTATCACTGCCACCTCTGCCTAAAGTCGTTATATCACCATCAACTGTAATACCTTGGAATCCAGCCACTACAGGAATTATATTTTGATTTAATGCGTCAATAAGATATTGTGGCTCTACTCTTATTATTTCTGCATCTCCAAAATTATCATCCGTAATTATTCCCGCTTGTCCTCCAGTAAAAACTTTTGATTTATAGCCTTTGCTCATCAAGACATTTGAAAATATGACACTTGAAATAATTTCACCACATGACATTAAAATATCAAGTTCTCTTTTAGGAGTATCCTTATATATTGACTTGGCAAAATTTATTAAAGTATCAGTTGCATACGGATCTCCACTTCTTCCTATTGCAGATACTACTACCACTGGCATGAATCCTTGTTCAATAGCATCTACTACTTTTGATACCGCCATATTTCTTCTTTCAGACGTTGAGACAGATGTGCCACCAAATTTCTGAACAATAATATTCGTAATAACCACCCTTTCATATACATCATGCAAAATAAAATAAATTTAATATTATTATACTTTATTATGCTAATAAAGGAAAGGATATTTTCCTTTCCTTTATTAGCATAATAAAAATTTTCTCATTTTATCAAGCTCGACTTCCACAATTATCATATCATTTCCTATCTTTTTTATAAAATCCCAAGGAATCTCTATGTAATTAGGCCTGCTTCTAAAAATAGATCCTTTTGTTTCATAGACAACAATTGAATTAATCTTTCCAGTATTTTCATCGATTATAAGATCTGAATCTTCAATTAAACCAAGCCTTTTGCCATCATTTAAGTTTACAATTTCTTTGTTGCCAAATTCACTTAGTCTCATCGTATCCTCCTTTCTCATCTAGAATATTCTCGGCAATTTCTGTTGCCTGATATATCTGAATTTCAGGAGACATCTTTTAAATTTATCCCCCAAAATTTCATTCTGAAATCCTTTTTCGATTTCCAATTCATT
>NZ_JBPODR010000021.1:0-41301 GCF_051201035.1 Thermoanaerobacterium thermosulfurigenes | reverse complement strand
TATTGATGAATTTTCTGTTATTCTTTTATTATGAGACATTTGCTCCACTCCTATGGTTAATATTGTTATAGTGTAACAACATATTAAATACCATAAAAGCGAGCATTTGTCTCTATTTTTTATTAAATTTTTTCATATAAGTTTATTGTGGTAATTTATGTAAGCAAATCTTCTCATCTATAGATCTATAATTAAAGAATGTGTAAAACTAGCTAAGGAATAGTTTTTGCAGTGGAATCATAATTATATACTGATATTTAATAGTGTAGGAAATCTATATGAAGAATTTATTTGATGTAAATATTGATGTAAGAACCTGAAGTTTCTTGATTGCAAAAGTATGAAGAAAAACATGTTGAATATTATGATATTACTAATAATATATAGTTCGATTTTTCAAGATGTTGAAATTTATGAGAAACTATTTCAGGAGTACAAACTGCTTCATGATTACTTTGGAAGAGGAGCAAATGATGTGATGAAGAGGCTTAAAAACATAAAAGAGGTGGTTTCAGATGTTAGAGAACCTAAAACAACGTGTATATAAAATGAACATGATGCTTCCTAAAAACAATTTGGTCACAATGACAAGCGGCAATGTCAGCGGAAGAGACCCTGAGACAAATCTTGTTGTTATAAAGCCCAGTGGAGTCTTATACGATGACATGACGCCAGATGATATGGTAGTTGTGGATTTGGATGGTAATGTGGTTGAAGGTAAGCTAAAACCATCAGTTGATACTGCTACACATCTTTATGTCTACAGACATAGAAGTGATGTGAATGGAATTGTCCATACACACTCACCCTATGCTACAAGTTTTGCAGCACTTGGCCGGTCAATTCCAGTTTATCTTACAGCTATTGCAGACGAGTTTGGATGCGCAATTCCTGTAGGACCCTATGCCAAGATTGGTGGAGAAGAGATAGGGAAGGCTATCATAGATTATATAGGGGAAAGTCCTGCAATACTTATGAAAAATCACGGTGTTTTTACCATTGGCAATTCACCTGAAGCAGCTTTGAAAGCTGCTGTTATGGTAGAAGATACAGCGAAGACTGTGCATTTATCATTGCTTTTAGGTACACCTGATGTGATACCAGATGAAGAAGTGAAAAGAGCACATGAGAGATATATGACGAAATATGGTCAATGAAAAACATGATGTTAATTTAATGAAGGAGGATTTTGCATGATAAATATACCAGAAGTTAAACTAGGAATTGTAGCTACCAGCAGGGATTGTTTCCCTATCACTTTAAGTGTGAAAAGAAGAGATGCGGTAGTAAAAGCATGTATTGAAAAAGGCATATCTATAAGTGAAATCACCACAACTGTAGAGAATGAGATAGATGCTATGAATGCACTGAAAGAAGCTTACGATTTAGGCGTAAATGCGCTTGTTGTATACCTTGGAAATTTTGGACCTGAAGGTCCTGAAACGATGCTTGCACAAAAGTTTGATGGTCCAGTGATGTTTGTAGCCGCAGCGGAGGAGACAAAGGACAATCTTTATGATGGGCGTGGTGATGCGTATTGTGGAATGCTTAATGCATCATACAATCTGAATTTGAGAAATTTGAGGGTTTATATACCAGAATACCCAGTAGGATATGCAGATGAAATAGGTGATATGATATCAGATTTTAAAGATATTTCAAGAGTGGTACTTGGACTTAAGAAGTTAAAAATAATGAGCTTTGGTCCAAGGCCACAGGATTTTCTTGCTTGCAACGCTCCTATAAAGCCTTTGTACGACTTAGGGATTGAGATAATGGAGAACTCAGAATTGGATCTCTTTGAGGCTTACAATAATCATAAAGATGATAAAAGGATTCCAGATGTTGTAGAAGATATGGAAAAGGAATTAGGTTCTGGCAATATGTTTGGTGGGATACTGCCGAAGCTGGCACAGTATGAACTTACATTAAAAGATTGGGTAGAAAAAAATATAGGTGCATCGGCATATGTTGTGTTTGCAAATAAGTGCTGGCCAGCGTTTCAGACTCAATTTGGATTTGTGCCATGCTTTGTGAATTCAAGGCTTGCAGCAAATGGCATACCTGTGGCTTGTGAGACAGACATCTATGGAGCACTTAGCGAGTACATCATAACATGCGCTACAGACTTACCAGCTACGCTTCTTGATATAAACAATACGGTGCCCAAAGATATGTATGAAAGCAATAAGGAAATTATAGGTGATTATAAAAATACCGATCTTTTTATGGGATTTCACTGTGGCAATACCAGCAGTTGCATGATGAAAAATTTCTCTATGAAGTATCAGAGAATAATGCACAGGTTGTTAGAACCTGATAAAGAGCCTGATATAACAAGAGGAACATTGGAGGGCACAATAAGGCCTGGCGATATAACTCTGTTTAGGTTGCAAAGCACTGCAGATACTAAGCTTAGAAGTTACGTGGCAGAAGGTGAAGTACTTGATATAGATCCTATGTCTTTTGGAAGCATTGGAGTGTTTGCGGTTAAAGAGATGGCTCGCTTTTACAGGCATGTATTGATAGAAAAGAATTTTCCGCATCATGTTGGAGTCGCATTTAAACATGCAGGTAAAGTATTGTACGCTGCTATGAAGCTATTAGGCGTAGATGATGTTTCATTCAATCAGCCAGCTTCAATGTTGTACAAAAACGAGAACCCATTTAAATAAGATGTTTTTGAATTATCACCTGTTAAGATGATTTCAGGTGATAATTTTATTACCTTACTTTAAAAAATAAAATAATTGTGACGAATATTTAATAAATATTTTGTCAGATTTGAGATTTAGTTATATTTTAAGTAAGCGATATAATTATATACAGGTAGATATGATGTGAGGGAGGATGTTCAATTTTGGAAGAAAATGTGCCAAAATATCAAATAGTAAAAGATTATATTACCAATTTAATAATAAAAAACAATATAAATATAGATGATCCACTGCCAACTGAAAGTGAACTGATGGAAATATTCGGTGTAAGCAGACATACTATTAGGAAAGCTCTTGATGACCTTGAAAATGAAGGGTGGCTTTACAGAAAGCAAGGTTTGGGAACTTTTTGTGCTGATAGAAATTCTGTGAAAAGCTATGATAATAAAAATATTGCAGTTATAACGACGTATATAAATGACTATATATTTCCAAGGATCATAAAAGGAATCGATCAAATATTAGCTAAAAATGGGTACTCTATGTTGCTTTTCAATACGAATAACCGCATTGAGACTGAGATGGACATATTAGAGAATGTCTTGACAAAGGATATTAGGGGATTGATTATCGAGCCTACTAAGAGTGCACTGCCCCATATCAATCTAAATTATTTTGATGAGTTAAAAAACAAAGGGATACCGTACATCTTTATAAATAGCTTTTATGAAGAATTAAATCCATCTTACATCATTCAAGATGATGAAGGCGGCGGATACATGGCGACAGACCATCTTATAAAGCTTGGACACAAAAACATAATAGGCATATTTAAAAGCGATGATAACCAGGGCCTTAATAGGTACAAAGGGTATGTGAAAGCCTTAAGGGAACACAATATTAAAATCAAAGAAGACAACATAATCTTTTACACGACAGAGGAAATGAAGACAAAGCCAAGGGAAAAAATATACGAGATATACTCAAAGTGGGTCAATAAACCGACGGCTATTGTCAGCTACAACGATCAAATCGCCATGTGGATCTTAGATCCAATAAGAGAATTAGGCTACAGTGTGCCTGATGATATTTCAATCGTAAGCTTTGATGATTCTGATTATGCAGAGCTTTCCAATGTAAAGCTTACATCCATCATACATCCTAAAGAAGAGATGGGGCGGCTTGCTGCTTCGACTCTCTTTGACCTAATAAAAAAAGGGAAAAAGGCTTTTGCAAATCCTGTAAATATTCGTATAAAGCCTGAAATAAGGATTAGGAATTCTACTAAGGAGATCGAAGTGGAGGAAGTGCGATGAATGATGGCACAAGGATAAAGGAGATAGAAATCTGCAGTGGTGCCTTGTATGACGTCCCGAATATATTAAACAAGATAGGTATAAATTCTAAAGTATTGATTGTGTGTGATAAAAATACTTACGAAGTTGCAGGATTGACTCTAAAAAATGTATTAGAAGATAAAAAGTACGATGTATTGTTGTGTAATCTGAATAGAAGTGGAAATTTAGTGCCTGATGAAAAAGCAGTAGGTGAAGTGTTGATACATCTTAAAGATGACTTCGAGGCTATGATTGCTGTTGGAGCAGGCACAATAAACGATGTTGTGAAATTTATAAGCAGTAGAGCGAAAATACCTTACGGCATAGTTGCAACAGCTCCATCAATGGATGGATATGCGTCATCGGTGTCGCCTCTTATTGTAAATGGCTTTAAAAGAACTTACGATGCTACGTATCCTATATTTATCATAGGTGATACTAAAGTCCTAAAAGATGCACCTTATGATATGATTGCATCAGGTTTTGGAGATATTATTGGCAAATTCACATCATTGGCTGATTGGTATGTAAGTAGCATCATAACGGGAGAAGATTATTCTGAAGAAATCGCAGATGATGTGAAAAAGTCCCTTTATAAATGTGTAAATGTCAGCAAAAGCTTAAAAAGCAAAGATGAAAGTGCTGTGAGTAAGCTTATGGAGGCGCTAATTTTGTCAGGCATATCGATGCTTAAGTTTGGAAATTCTAGGCCTGCATCGGGTGCTGAGCACCACTTATCACACTTCATAGAAATGAGAGAGCTTTCAAACGGAGAAATTCGGCATTCCCATGGCGCGAAGGTAGGCATCATGACGAAAATTGTTGTTAAACTTTACAATACTGTATTTTCTTTTGACAAAGATGATATTATTAAAATGATGAAAGAAAGAAAAAGTGAATCAAAAGAAGAGTTTGAATTTAGGATAAACAAGAACTTTGGAAGTTTATCATCTGAGGTTTTTGACGATATAGGTTATTACTATTTGGATGAAAATGAGAGAAAGATGAGACAGGAGAGGATTTTGGACAACTGGGATATGATGCGGAAGTGGGTATCAGAAAATGTGCCGACGGTGGAGTATGTGGATGAGCTTTTAAATGATGCTGGTGCACCAAATGATATTGTCTATCTTGACCTTAAATATGATGAACTTAAAGATGTTTTGTTGAATGCAAAAGAGGTAAGAAAGAGGTACACGATATTAAGGCTTGCTGAAGACATAAATATAGATAAGATATTTGACATAGCGCTAAAGAATTGAGGCATAAAGCTCTCAATTCTTTATTAAATTCTGCTAATTAAGCCAGAGCTTACAAGTACGATGAACCAATCCATAAGGTTAAGCTTTGCATTTCCAAATATATTTGCAATAGGATTTATGTATATGGTTGCCAATAGCGTTGCGATAGATATTGTTACAGATGGCAACAATAATTTATTTTGAGATATTGGTGTAGGCATTTCGGCGCGTCTTGCGTCAAATACGTTAAACATCTGTGCCATGACTAAGTTTGAATATGCCATAGTTTTGGCGATGATGGGATTTCTAAACGTTTCTCCGTATTTAAAGGCAAATAGCGTCGCAAATCCTATTAAAGAACCTCTTGTAAGTATGTAGTTATATAATTTGTTGTCAAGCAGTTGGGTATTTTCATTTTTTTTAAGTTTTAATGCTGATGGTTCTACGCCTAATGCCAGTGCAGGTATTCCTTCAGTTACAAGATTTATGCTTAAAATCTGACTTGATGTCAGTGGCATATCCATACCTGTCATTGATGCCATGGCTAAAGCTATGATTTCGCCAACGTTTCCTGACAAAACGTACCTTAGAAATTTTTTTATGTTTTCGTTGATGCCGCGACCTTCTTTTATAGCCATGACAATTGTTGTGAAATTGTCATCAGCCAATGTTATATCAGAGGCGTTTCTTGTAACGTCTGTTCCGCCTTTACCCATTGCTATACCTATATTCGCTTCTTTTACTGCTGGTGCATCGTTGATGCCATCTCCTGTCATGGCAACGATGTACCCTTTTTTTCTTAAAGCTCTGACGATCTTTAGCTTGTGGTGGGGAGAAGTTCTGTAAAATATGTTTACGTCATCTATAAGGTTTATTAACTCATTGTCATTCATTTTATCAAGTTCTTGACCAGAAATTGCTTTTTTGTCCTTTAAAAGTCCGATTCTCTCTCCTATTGACATAGCAGTGTTTTTTTGGTCTCCCGTTATCATGACAACATTAATTCCATTTTTCAAGCATTCTTCAATAGTATTTTTAACTTCATCTTTTGGTGGATCTTCCATGCCTATAAGACCAGCAAATATAAAATCACTGTCAACATTGTTGCCTTCATCGTTTAAAATCTTGTAAGAAACAGCTAAAACTCTTAATGCTTTGTTAGACATTTCATCGTTATGTTTTATGAGCTTGTTTTTGTTTATTTTCCCTAATTTTATAGCTTTGCCTGCTCTTAAAAAGTAGCTGCATTTATTTAAAATCACATCAGGAGCACCCTTTGATATGGCCAATTTGCATGAAACAGCATCGATTACGACAGTCATGAATTTGCTTGATGAGTCAAAAGGTATCTCATCAATTCTTTCGTATTCCTTACTTTCAATGCCAGCTTTTGAAGCTGCAACGATTATAGCACCTTCTGTTGGATCACCAGATACTGCCCAATCGTTTCCTTTTTTAATTAATTTTGAATTGCAGCACATAGCACTGTATTGCAAGATTGAATATAGGTCTTTATCATCTTTTGGGTTTATCTTGACATTGTCACTATAAAAACTACCTATTGGTGTATACCCAATTCCTGATATAGTCCATACTTTGTCAAGGGTTCGTATTTCTTTCACTGTCATCTCGTTTTTTGTAAGTGTTCCAGTTTTATCAGTACATATAACATTGGCTACTCCCAATGTTTCTACAGAATTAAGTTTTCTCACTATGGCATTTCTTTTTGCCATTCGCTGTACACCATAAGCTAAAGCTATTGTCACAATAGTAGATAAGCCTTCCGGTATGGCTCCTATTGCAAGGCTTATGCCTATTCCGAGCATCTGTGAAAAAGATTTGCCTCTTATTATTCCGCTTAAGAAAATGCTGAAGCTAATTGCTATGATTGCTATTGTTATGTTTTTTCCTAAAATTTCAAGGCTTTTATTAAGCGGTGATGAAGTATTTCTTTCTTCGTTTAACATTTTTGCAATTTTGCCTATTTCTGTTGACATTCCGGTTGAGACTACGATAAGCTTGCCGTATCCTTTGGTTATGCTTGTTCCCAAGTAAGCCATGTTTTTTCGTTCAGCTAATGGAATATCATCCTTTAATATAACCAAATCGTGTTTTGATGATGGATGCGATTCACCTGTCAAACAGCTTTCATCAGTCTCAAGATTTTTACATTCTACTATGCGGGCATCCGCAGGGACAATGTCTCCTGGATTTACGATCACTACATCGCCTGGTACAAGTTCTGATGAGCTTAACAATGAAATCTTACCGTCTCTTAAGACTGATGATCGGGGCGATGTCAACTTGTGCAGCGATTCTAAAGATTTTTCTGCATTATACTCTTGGAGCACTCCAAGACTTGATTCTATTACGACAATCGATATTATCACGATAGAATCAGCTACATCTCCAATCAAAAAAGAAATACCGCCGGCAAAAAGAAGTATCTTAAAAAGGTAGTTGTTTACCTGATTTAGCATCATTCTAAAGAAGGATGGTTTATTTCCGTTTATCAGTTGGTTTAAACCGTATGTATTCAATCTTTTTTTAGCTTCAACTGTTGATAGCCCACTGTCAATATCAGTGTTTAGGACTTTTTCTATTTGTTTTTTTGTCATGATGTGCCAAGGATATTGAGCTTGCTGTTTCACAGGAAAATTATCTTTTGTGTCCCTTATATTGAATTTTATCTTGTATATTTCTTTCTTGATATCTTCGGCTTTTAAGCTTTCGTCAAAAGTAATGATGATATTTCCGGTCATTGGGCTTGCTGTTACACTTAGTATTCCGCTTTTGAGAGATAGATTTTTTTCCAGCCTTTTCGCCAACAATTCATTTCTGTATAGGCCGCTTACGGAAAATCGGATTCGCTTTGTATGTGGTGCATATTTTCTTATGAGTTCCATCTTCATACCTCCAGAACGTCTTATAATAAAAATATTTTGTCCAAAATTTTTTATTTCACATAAGGAAAAATTTTGAATGATGACAGCTTTCGATGACTTTTATTAATATTATTTGTAAATGCCGGTTAAAATAAATAAAAATAGACAGGAGGTCTTTAAGATGAGCAAAGAGTTTTGGATTGGTGTAGGAGCATTGGGAATAGCACTTTTATTGGCGAAACCGGCAAAGAAATTAGCAGTAGGGCTTGTAGGTACTGCTATGATTCTTGCCGATAAAGGCAAAGAATTGGCTATAAATGTGAAAGAAGAAGTAGAAGACATAATAGCCGAAGCCCAGTATCAACATACTCAATCAAAAATAAAGACACAGCCTGAAACAGCAGATAATCCCTCATAAGAGGGATTATGCATGTATTGGAGGTTTGACATGATAAGAGAGATTTTTTCGTTGCCTGGATTAGCGCGGCTAAGCTTTGATGCACTTTACAAAGATAAATCCCTTGAAAAGAAGATAAATCACTATTTAAAAAGCTCTAAAGGAATCAAATATGTAAATGCCAGCAGCGTTACTGGAAAAGTGCTTGTAAAATACGAAGGCAGGACATTAGGAGAAATAAAAAGAGAAATCATAAATGCGATTTTCAAAGATGATGTAGATGATAATGTAAAGCCGTATGAACCAGAAGATCTGCCATTAAAGACTCAATTTGTGATGGTAGCTATGCCATTGGCTGCTACGATTTACACCGCTTTAAAGCGCATATTCGCTGGCAAATCACCGTTAAGCGGCCATTATGGATTACTAAGCATATCATCAATTGTATCGATTGTTGCTGGATATCCAATATTTAGAAGTGGCATAAATACGCTGCTTAAGGAACGCAAAATAAATGGCGATTTGATGATAACAATTGCTACTACCATAATGCTTTTTATAAGAGAAAGCATATTGGGGCTTGTGGTTATTTTTCTCGTCAATTTAAGTGTCTTTATTCACTCTTTAAACATACACTATAATAAAAAAGCATTAGAAAGCTTCCTTAGATTAAAACCGGGGAAAGTGTGGATGGCATTAGAGGGAAGAGAAATAGAAGTACCTGTAGAGGAACTTAATGAAGGCGATGTGATTTCACTTAAAAAAGGTGATGTGGCGCCGTTTGAATGCGAAGTAGTAGAAGGCAGTGCAATCGTTGACGAAAAGTATATACGAGGAAAAGTAAAATACGTCAAAAAGCAAAAAGGTGATAAAATAATTGAATCATCATTGCTTATTGATGGGGAAGTAAAGGCCAGAATAACTGACATTGAGGCAAACGAGAGCATAGAAGATCTGTACAAAATTGTGGAATTAGAATCAAGGGAGAAATATATTACAAATACTGCTGACGTATACATCAACAAAGTTATACCGCTGTCTTTTTTCATTACAGGTCTTGTGTCATTTTATACAAAGGATATATTGAAGGGAATATCATCAATGCTTGTTTTATGTCCATGTACTTTTGCACATGGTTCTACTGGTGTCTATGGTATAGCTGTCAAAAATGCGGCAAAGAGAGGCATATTGATAAAAAGTTCATCTGCAATCGAAAATATGGCAAAAGCTGATATGCTGATTTTTGATAAAACGGGAACACTTACGGAAGGCAGACCTATTGTAAGTGAAATTTTGCCGTCATCAAGTACTGACAAAAATCATATACTAAAGATAGCCGCGTCTGCAGAATATGGTGTCGTACATCCTGCAGCATTGTCTATAATTAAAAAAGCAGATGATATGGGGATAAAGGTTGAGGATTTTTCTCATGGAAAAGAAGTCAAAAGCATGGGTGCTTTTGCTTGTGTAGATGGGAAACAAATGTATGTTGGCAATGAGAGGTTTATGGAGATAAACAATATTGATTTACATGATGTAGAAAATCTCAGTAATGTTTTAAAAAGCTTAAACAGAGGTGTAATATACGTCGCTGTTGACGGGAATGCTATTGGAGTCATTGGAATGAAAGATGTGCTTAAGAAGAAGAGCAAAGCTGCAGTAGAACTTGTACGTTCATTAGGCTTTAACGATGATAGTATTTATATTTTATCAGGTGATGACAAGGAGCCGACAGATAGAGTGGCTTATGAATTAGGTATAGTCAATGCGTTTAGCAGTGTATCGCCTGATGAGAAGAAGAATTTTGTAAAAAGGCAAAAATATGATGGTAAAACTGTCGTAATGGTCGGCGATGGACTAAATGATGTGAAGGCCATGAGAAGTGCCGATGTTGGAATTATTTTAGGAAGGCCCATAAGTAAAAAGATATTAAAAGCGCTTGATGTTGCTGTAATCGACGAAAATCCTTTAAAAATACCGTATTTGATAGAGCTATCAAGGTATTCAAAGGAAGTGATAAAGCAAAATCATGTTATAGCATCAACAATGAGCTATATAGAATACGTAATGACGCTTTTTGGTAAAGTAAATCCATTTACGGCAGCAATGCTACACAGCATGAATCAATTAATCGTGTTGGCAAATTCTATTAAAGTTTATAAATATTCATCAAGGAGGATTATTTCTGATGGAAGAAATGAAAAAAAGATTCGAAGAAGCTTCGAAAGTTTTAAGACAGACGGTTGACATATCTTTTGCAGAGTATTCAAAAGATAAATCAACTAAAAACGAAATTGTAAAATTGTGGCAAGAAACAATTAATGATTTTTTACAGTATGCTGTAAAGATGAGCGAAAAACACCAAGCTAAAGAATTGTATAAATCTATTGCAAGGACACTCATTTTTGGAAAATAGCGATTTAATAATATATTTTTTTCGGGATAAAATAATAGAAGAACCTATGAAGGGAGGAAACTTCAATGGGTATCGCTAAAACTTTAGGAAGTAGAAGCTTTTTCTGGGGAATTGGTGTTGCTGCATTAAGTTATATTTTATTTCCAAAAGCAAAGGAAAAGGTAAAGCCAGTTCTAATAAATGGTGTAAAAAGCACTTATGATATGGCTGATAAGGCATCTTTTGTAATCAATAAAGGCAAAGACAGAATAGCAAAAATGTTTAATGACAATGATAGAGACGGCGTCGAAGGTGAAAATTTATACCAAAGCGAAATAGACAGTTTAGAAAAAGAGAGAGAAAAGGCTATAAAAGAAGTAAATGAGCTTAAAAGCAGGATAGAGATGTTAGAAGGTGAGTTAAGCAGATTAAAAACTGCTGAATGATTATAAAACCCAACTAAACGTTGGGCTTTTTTTAGTGTAAATTAACTTTATTAAAATATTGAAAAAAGTTAAAGAATGTAGTATCATGTTATTAAGATGACAATGAATATGAAAGGAATGTGTACTATGGATGCTAATATAGCTTCACTAAAAATTGAAGAACTGCTTATATATGCTTTGAAGCACGGCATGATAGAAGGTACAGACTATATCCAATGTCGCAATTCATTGATGGATTTGTTTGAGATACAGGAGCCATACAATGGCATTGCAGATGATGTAGATTTAGACGATCCCCACGATATTCTCAATTCTCTTTTAGATTATGCATACGAAAAAGGTTTTTTCAAGGAAAATACGATTACAAATAGAGATCTTTTTGATACGAGGATTATGGGTTTATTGATGCCGAGACAGTCTGAAGTTATAAAAAAATTCGATGATATAAAAAGGGTATCAGGTATTGAAAAAGCTACAGACTATTTTTACAGCTTATCAAAAGATTCATATTATATACGGATGGATAGAATTGCGAAAAATAAATATTGGAGGACGGATACAGAATACGGCAGTTTGGAGATTACAATTAACCTTTCAAAACCTGAAAAGGACCCAAAAGACATAGCGGCAGCTAAAGCATTAAAAGAGACAAATTATCCTAAATGCCTTTTATGTCTGGAAAATGTTGGATTTAGCGGTAACTTAAATCATCCAGCAAGACAAAATCACAGGGTAATACCAGTAAAGGTTGCTGGAGAGCAGTGGTATTTTCAGTATTCGCCTTATGTTTACTACAATGAACATTGCATATTGTTTTATGAAAAGCATGTGCCGATGCAAATATCAGAAAAGACGTTTATCAGATTGTTGGACTTCATAGATCAGTTTCCACACTATTTTATAGGTTCTAATGCTGATTTACCGATAGTAGGTGGTTCCATCTTATCCCATGAGCACTTTCAAGGTGGGCGCCATGTATTTCCTATGGAGGAAGCAAAGGTAGAAGAACATTATAGAAATGAAATGTTTAAAGATTTAGATGCTGGAATATTGAAGTGGCCTCTATCAGTCATAAGGCTTTCAAGCAAAAATAAAGAAGAATTGATTGATGCGTCATCCATGATTTTAAGAGAGTGGAGAAATTACAGCGATCCATCTGTTGATATAATTGCTTATAGCACAGTTGGTGGTGAGAAGGTACCGCATAATACAATAACACCTATTGCGAGGAAAAATGGTGATGGCGCTTATGATATGGATTTAGTCCTGAGGAACAACCGTACTACTGATGAGTACCCTTATGGTATTTTTCATCCACATGAGGAACTTCACCATGTAAAGAAGGAAAATATAGGGCTTATTGAAGTTATGGGGCTTGCTATTCTTCCTGGAAGGTTAAAAAAAGAACTTGATGAGATAGAAATGATATTATCAGGTAATAGAAAATACGACAAAAAAGAGATTTCTGCAGATGATCCGCTTTTTAAGCATGTACCATGGATTGATGAGCTTGTAAATAAATACGGTGTGAATCTTAAGAGAGAAGAGGCAGAAGTTGTACTAAAAGATGAGGTAGGTGAAATTTTCTTAAAAGTGCTGCTGGATGCAGGCGTATTTAAGCGTGATGAGAAGGGAAAAGAGGCATTTGATAAGTTTTTAGATAGTATACATTTTAAAAAAATTTAACAAAGGAGAGGAATTAAATGGCAACAAAGATTGTGGAAGAATTTAAAAGAATCTATGGAAGTAGCGAAGGGGTAAGGTTATTTTACTCGCCAGGCAGGGTAAATTTAATAGGGGAACATACAGATTACAATGGTGGATATGTATTCCCATGTGCTCTTGACTTTGGAACGTTTATGGCCATAAGAATGAGAGATGATGGAAAGGTACGCCTTTCTTCACTAAACTTTGATCTTAAAGTCGAGGTGGACATAGACGAATTAATCTATGATAAAAAAGATGATTGGGCAAATTATCCAAAAGGCGTCTTGAAAGTTTTGCAAGATGAAGGTTATAAGCTAAGAGGGTTTGACGCCTTGTACGAAGGGAATATACCAAATGGAGCAGGGCTTTCTTCTTCTGCATCGATAGAGCTTGTGACTGGTGTTGCTATGAATGAAATTTTAAATTTGGGGATTGATAGGGTTGAATTAGTTAAAATGTGTCAAAAAGCTGAAAATAATTTTGTCGGCGTCAATTGCGGTATAATGGATCAATTTGCTGTAGGAATGGGCAAAGCCGACTATGCTATATTTTTAAAATGTGATACAATTGATTATAAATACGTTCCACTTAAATTAGATGGTTACAGGATAGTTATATCAAATACAAATAAGCGAAGGGGGCTTCAAGATTCTAAGTACAACGAGAGAAGGAGTCAGTGCGAGGCTGCATTAAGTTACCTTAAGAAAAAATTGGATATAGACAATCTTGGACAGGTTACACTGGAAGAATTCGATAGATACAAATACTTGATACCAGATGATGTGTTAGTAAAGAGGGCAAGACATGTTGTGACAGAAGATGAGAGAGTTTTGGATGCTGTTGAAGCGTTAAAAAATAATGACATTAAACGATTTGGTCAATTGATGGTACAATCTCACAATTCGTTAAGGGATGACTACGAAGTTACCGGCAAGGAATTGGATGCTTTAGTCGATGAAGCGCTTAAATTAGATTACGTTTTAGGCTCCAGAATGACAGGTGCAGGATTTGGTGGATGTACCGTAAGCATTGTCAAAGAAGAATTTATAGAAGATTTCATTAAAGAAGTGACGAAAGGGTACAAAGAAAGAATAGGTTATGAGCCATCAATATATGTGACGGGTGTAGGAGACGGAGCAAAAGAAATAAAATAGAAAGGGGTATATATTGTATGTCTATTTTAGTGTGCGGTGGCGCTGGATATATTGGCAGTCATACTGCATATGAGCTTTTTAAAAGAGGAGAAGATGTAATAGTAGTTGACAGCTTGATAACAGGCCATGAAAAAGCGGTAATTGGAGGCAAGCTTTACGTCGGCGATATTAGGGACAGCGAATTTATGGACAAAGTTTTTGAAGAAAATGACATAGAAGCTGTCATTGATTTTGCGGCATTTTCTCTTGTAGGCGAAAGTGTTGGCAAGCCGTTGGATTACTATGAAAACAATGTGTATGGGACGATGTGCTTACTTAAAAAAATGGTTAAATACGGCGTTAAAAAGATAGTTTTTTCATCAACGGCTGCGACGTATGGAGAGCCTGAAAGAGTTCCGATAAAAGAAGATGACAAGACATTTCCTACAAATCCTTATGGCGAAACTAAACTGGCTGTGGAAAAGATGCTTAAGTGGTGTGACAATGCTTATGGGATAAAGCATGTTGTGCTTAGGTATTTTAATGTGGCTGGTGCCGATGAAAGTGGCCTCATAGGAGAAGATCACAATCCGGAAACACATCTTATACCGCTTATATTGCAAGTGCCATTAGGGAAAAGAGATTTCATAGAAATCTACGGTGATGACTACGATACAAAGGATGGCACTTGTGTAAGAGATTATATACACGTTACCGATCTTGCCGATGCCCACATCTTAGCATTAGATAAGCTAAGAAGGGATAGTAGCAGTGCAATATACAATCTGGGAAACGGAGAAGGATTTACAGTGAAGGAAGTTGTTGAAACAGCGAGAAAGGTAACCGGACATCCTATACCAGCAAAAATTGCCGCAAGGCGACCAGGAGATCCTGCAAAATTGGTAGCATCATCGGACAAGATTATAAATGAGTTGGGTTGGAATCCTAAGCATAATTCACTTGAGGAGATTATAGAGTCTGCGTGGAAATGGCATAAATCAAATCCTTATGGATTTGGAGACAAATAGAGGTGGTAATTTTGGCAGATTTGATACCTGTAAGTTACAAATTATTAAAAGGCATGAATGAAAGTCTCATATTGAATGTGATACGTCACAACAAATACGTATCAAGGTCTGAAATAGCAAAGATAACGAATTTGACGCCGCCTACAGTTACGAATATCATAAACAAGCTTTTAGAAGACGGACTTGTGAAAGAAGACAAATTAGGGGAATCCAGCGGTGGCAGGCCACCTGTCATATTGAAGATAAACAATGAAGCTTTTGATATAATCGTGATAATAATCGGTACAGATATAATGGAAGAGTACCTATTGGATGCTGAACTCACCATAAGAGAATCAAAGGTTGATAATATAAAAAAGGAAGATTCGGAAAGCATATTCAAACTTTTATTCGACAGAATAAGGCATTTAAAAGATATTTCAAAGAAAGAGATAGCAGGGATCGGCATAGTAGTTAGAGGTCCTGTAAAGTCAAGCGAAGGCATATCCGTATTTTCTCCTAACATAGGGTGGAGAAATGTGCCTATAAAGGACATGATAGAAAAAGAATTTGGGATTCCTACGTTTGTTGAAAATGACGTGAGAGCCATGGCTTTAGGCGAATTCTACAACGGAATTGCTAAAAATGTCGGCAATGTCGTGTTTTTAAAAGTAGGACATGGAATAGGTTCAACAATAATATTGGATGGGAAAATATACAGAGGAATTAACGACATGGCTGGTGAGATAGGACATACTACAATCGACGTTGCTGGTCCTAAATGCAGTTGCGGCAATTATGGATGTTTTGAAGCTTTGGCATCTGAGAAAGCATTGGTAAATAATGTGGTAAAAAGGATAAAAGAGGGATCTTATTCTCTTGTATCTGAATACGTCAACGGAGACTTGGAAAATATAACAACCAGATTTGTATACAAAGCTGCGGAAGAAGGGGATGAAGTTGCTTTATCTGAGTTAAACAAGATCGCCATTTACTTAGGCATAGGCATTGCAAATATAGTCAATGTCTTTAGCCCAGAGTTGGTGCTTATATCAGGAGGAATAGTGAGAGGTCGAAAGTTTATAGAAGACGTTGTATTGGATACTATTAAAAGGAGATCTTTTGAAGCAAATTATTCATCCTGCAGCATTGCCTTTTCAAATCCAGATTACAATACGGCCTTGATGGGTATATCGAATATAATATTAGATAGTATTTTGTAATGCTATCTAATATTTTTTTGTCATTGAAAAATCTGTACATACCATTTATAATTGAAGTATAGACTGATATAGGAGAGGTAAACGATGTTTGGAAATTTTTTTAATAGAATGTACTATGGCGATCCACATAGACCTGATTTAAAAGCTGATGATATTCCTAAGAAGGGTATGTCTTTGTTTTTTGACATTTTAAAGAACAATTTCTGGCAACTTATAAGCCTTAATCTTTTATTAATTGTATCGTGTATACCTATCGTGACGATAGGACCTGCTTTGGCGGGATTTAATAATGTGCTCAGGAATCATGCACTTAATAGAAATGTGTGGCTTTGGAATGATTTCAAAGACGGGTTTGTTAAAAATTTCAAGCAAAGCTTTATAATTACGTTGATAAATGCTTTAGCAGCTTTTATATTAATCAATAATTACAAAATTTATTCTTCATACAGTGCAGGTTTTATAAAAATTGCAGGTAGCTATATTACCATATTTATTGGTTTTATACTTGTTCTCATGAATGTCTATATTTATCCTTTGATGGTTACGTATGATTTAAAGATAAAGCATATATATAAAAATGCTTTGATATTTTCAATCATAAAGTTGCCTCAGACGATAGGCATAGTGCTATTAAGCTTATTATTGGTTGGGCTTTGTATTTTATTTGCGTTTATTCCGCTTATTGTCATTGGATTTAGCTTAGTTGGGCTTGCCATAAACGTGTATGATAGAGGTGTGTTTGAGAAGTATATTGATAGCAGAGTCAATCAAGAAAACAAAAAAATGGAAGATAAACCTGAAGATCAGTAGGATGCATAAAACTTTCCATAATGGATAATATAACTAACGTTAGTTTATATTACACATTATGGAAGGAGCAAAATATATATGGAAAATAAGGAAAGCATAATGAAAGTTTTATCAGATGGCATAAACAGTGAAGCGCTGGCGATTGAACAGTACATGGCTGATTTGGACAAGATTCGCAATCCTTATGTGAGAAATATCTTTAAGAAAGTGCTGTTTGATGAGAAATCACATCAAAATAGCTTTAAGAGAGCTTATGATTTTTTTGGTAAGACTGGAAACAATGAGCTTACGTGGCAAGACAATGTGTCGATGAGATTTAAGATGTTAGGCAATTTTATGGGTACAAATACTACAAAAGGTTTTTTACTGGGGATAAGTGCTGCAGTTATACTTGCATCTATAGGGCCGAATATAAAAAGGGTTTTGAAGCCAATAGCTGTTGGTGCTGTCTCTGGTGCGATGACGGTATCTGAAAAGATGAAGAATTTAGCAGATGCAGCAAAACAAAACATCGATGGCATAGCAAAAGATGCTGTAAAGTACAAAGACGAGCAGTTATCAAAAATGAGAAGTGATAGTGATGAGATTGCAAAAAGCATCGTAGAAGAGCTTCAGAAAGAGCGAGATGATGCATTAAAAGAAGCACAGGATCTAAAAGCGAGGATGGACGCATTAGAAAAAGAAATAAGTGAACTCAGTAAAAATAAAGAGTGATATGGAATGTTTAATGTGAATATAGATAGAGTAAGAGGTGAATCTTATGAAAAAGCCTTTTACTCTTTTTTTAATTTTATTGATTGTTGCTTTTTTAGTCACATGGCCATATTATATGTACTTGTATGAAACAGGCAAAATAAACTTTACACAGACAGATGATGAAGATTACAGGGGGATAATTACATTTTGCGATTTTCCCCATTGGTCAGTCGATGATCCGATAGGTTTTAATTTTATAAATAAAAAGATACAGGATTTTGAATATTTGCATCCAGGGGTTATAATTGAATTTGAGCCAATTAAAAATGGAAATTTTTATTATGATGTCAATGATATAATTGGCAATGGTAAACCTGATATAATCCCTATAACTTCAGACAGTTCATTTATCTACAATGATAAATTAGAGCCGCTTAACAAATATCTTGATAAAAGTTATAAGAATTCATTAAAAGAAGATGTCCTCAATAGGTTTATTTATAATAATAGTGTTTATGGCATTCCTTTAGGGATGTACACAAGTATCCTTTACATAAACAGCGATTTGTTCAGCAAAAAAGAAGTGGAAGTTCCTCAAAATGGAGAGTGGAGCTATGAAGAGTTTACAGATGATATGACTAAGCTTACATATCAAGAGGGGAAAAAAGAAAAAAAGGATTTCTATGGAATAACTATGTATATGGAAAGAAGCTATAATCTTTGGGGGTTTTTGATGGCAGATGGTGCAAATATATTTGATGATAAAGGAATGGTTTTATTTAAGGGACCACAGGCGGAGTCTGGCCTTAAAAAATTGATAGAATTATACTCAAAAGGTGCGATAGATCCTGTGTCTTTTAGTGGTGATTATAGCAAAATATGGGATAGTTTTGCAGTTAATAAAGAAAGCGCTGCCTTGGTCGATGAAAGTTACAAAGTCCAATACCTTAAATACCTTGAAAACAAGAATAAACTTTTTCAGTTTGATATTGCGTTGTATCCAGAAGGAGATGGCGATGTACCTATCACAATGTCTCCCAAAATTTACGGTTACGGCATCACAAAGCAGAGCGATAAAAAGAAATTGGATATGGCGTTTAAATTTGTGAAATTTATTGTAGATTCTCAAGAAAACGTGGAGAAAATAGGGTATATTCCAGTAAAGAAGGATGTACCTATAACCGATGAAATTATGAAGAAAATTGACATGGCAGTGAAGTATACTGATAATATACCGAAGAATTGGCATGACAAAAATATTATGATCAATAAAGCCTTAATAGATGGATTAAAAAATAAAGAAAGCGAAAAAGTGATTTTGGAAAGAATTCAAAAAGCATTAAATTAGTAGCGGCTGTTTATAGTATTTTTCGTAATCAAAACCATCTTTGCCGTAAAATTATTGTTGCGAAGCCGCTTAAACCCTTCAGGGTGAAATATGCCTAAAAGAAAGCTTTCATAATGGGTGATTATGAATCTTTCAAGAGGTGATTTCATATCCATTACTTCAAAGCCCAGCATTTCCACACCTTGATTAAAAAGTGTGTATCCCATAAATACATTTACATCATCAAAATCATGATTTTCATTGATATAATTTTTTAACGCTTTTAAAGATTTTTTAAATCTTTTTAGCGTTATGATGCCAACGGCGATAGGCGAATTGCTTCTGGATGTTATCTCTGTAAGGACTTTATTGTTTAAATGAAGCTCGGCAAATTTATCGCCTTTATTTAGAACTGTGCCATCTTTCAGCACGATTTTTTTGCCTTTGTATTTCTTTATTGCGATTCTTATTTCAGAATCATCTCCGCCTACTGTATGGATATTATTTAATTTTGCAAATACAAATTCCCACAAAGACCAAATGTACATAAAAATCTTTTTCATAATGATTACCCCGTTTACGAAAAAATAAATTTGTTTATATCGACAATTTCTAAGTTTTTCTCTTTTATTCCACTTATTATCTTATCAAGAGCTATAAGCATTGTTTCAGGAGCTTCTTTGTCTGACCCTATGTTGTCGCTGCTATCGTGAAATATCAAAATGTTTCCGCTTTTTACTTTGTTTAATACGCGATTTACTATTAAACTTGGGTCTTTTACTTTCCAATCCCAGCTCATGTAGCTCCACAAAATTATTTTAATACCTAATTTTTTTGAATACCGATAAATAAAAGTTGTAAATAATCCCCATGGCGGTCTATAATATGAAGGATACTTTCCAGTAATCTGAGAGATAATTTCAACCGATCTCAATAATTCCTTGTACGTAGCAACAGGTCCCAAAAACCAGTTTATGTGATGCTTATAACCATGGATGCCTATTTCATGACCTCTATTTACAATTTCTTTGGCTAAATCTGGATACTTTTCGACTTTGTCTGCTAACAAAAAAAAGCACGCTTTAACATTGTATTTATCCAAAAGGGACAAAAGTGTAGGCGTGTATTCGGGATCTGGACCGTCATCAAAAGTAATCGCTATCCATGGTACTTTCTTTTTTCTGCTTGTATATATAACATTGTAGTGGAAAATACGGCCCAGCATAGTAGGAAGCAGTGCTACTAAGACTAAGTAAAGTATGTAAATTTTTATCATGAATTTTATCATTCCGCTAGTTTCCCCCTTACAATAAGATTATATACGTAAAAAATGAATCTTACAAGTTTATAGTGCTTGAAATGAATGCTAATGCTATATTGCTTGAAGAGTTTAGAAAAAAAATTTATAATAAAAAGAGGCGAATTTAACTTAATTGAGAGGATTGTTTAGATAATGAGACATTTTATAAAAAAATTTGTAGCAATTATTGTGATAATATTTATCTCTGTATCCGTTGTAGGGTGTGGCAACAGTGATCAACAGTATACACGTACTGATTTTATGATGGATACTGTCATGCAAGTTACTGCATACGGAAGAAATGCAAAAGAAGCAGTTGACGAGTCTATGAACAAATTGAAAGAAATCGACAACCTTATGAGCAGCCAGAAAAGCGGCAGCGACATACAAAAGATAAATGACAATGCAGGCGTAAAGTATGTCAAAGTAAATCCTGAGACATTTTACGTAATAAAGACAGCATTGAAGTACGGGAAAATAAGTGGTGGCTATTTCGATATAACTATTGCTCCATTGGTGAATTTGTGGGGTATCGGCACTGATCATGCCCATGTTCCCACGGAAAGCCAAATTAAGGATGCTATGAAATACATAAATTACAAAGATGTATTGCTGAATGAGAAAAATGATGAGGTTAAATTAAGCAGAAAAGGTATGGCAATCGATTTGGGAGGAATTGCTAAAGGCTTTGCTGCTGATGAACTGGAAAATATCATGAAAGAAAATGGTGTAAAGCACGCGCTTATAAATTTAGGCGGCAGTAGCGTATACCTTTATGGTTCAAAGCCAGATGGATCCAATTGGAATATAGGAATACAGAATCCTTTTGGAGATAAGGGTACGTATTTTGCCATTGTTTCAGGCAAAGACATGCTTATTGACACATCTGGCAATTATGAAAGGTATTTTATTCAAAACGGGAAAAGATACCATCACATATTAAATCCTTTTACAGGTTATCCTGCA
This sequence comes from Thermoanaerobacterium thermosulfurigenes, assembly GCF_051201035.1. Taxonomy (NCBI): domain Bacteria; kingdom Bacillati; phylum Bacillota; class Clostridia; order Thermoanaerobacterales; family Thermoanaerobacteraceae; genus Thermoanaerobacterium; species Thermoanaerobacterium thermosulfurigenes. The sequence continues at coordinate 19,774 of NZ_JBPODR010000021.1, read as the reverse complement.
GAAAGCGGCGTCGTCAGTACAACAATAGTTTCTACTAATATTAAGTCTATTGATGCTGATGCTTTATCTACAATCACCTTTATTTTAGGTGTTGACAAAGGGATGAAATTGATAGAGAGTATGCCTGGCGTAGACGCAATCTTTGTTACACCAGATTATAAAGTATATGCGACATCAGGACTTAAAGGAAAATTAAAGATAACAGATTCGAGGTTTAAGCTGTATGAAAATAGGTGATAAAATTTTAATAGGAGTGCTTTTGATTATTTCTCTTGTTTCTGCTTATTTTGCTTATGACAAGGCGCTATCAAGAACTGGTACCAATGTTGTAATAGAAGTAAATGGTTCTAAGTACCAAGAATTGCCGCTGAATGTGGATAAAACAGTGACAATTCGTAATGGCCAGCATTTAAATGTCGTTGAGATAAAAAATGGGAAAGTAAGAATGAAAGAAGCCAATTGTCCAGATCAGATATGTGTTAAAACAGGCTGGATAGAAAAAGAAGGACAGCAAATAGTATGCCTCCCTAATAGAGTAGTGGTGAGAGTTATAGGAGGTAAAAAAGGAGAAGTAGACGACGTAGTATATTAAGTAGCCGCACATTTTAAAATGAACGGCTATTTTTTTATCATCATATATCTTAATGTGTTTGAAAGTATGTCTTTTACGACAGGTGCTGCGATTTCGCCACCCATGTGGCCATTTTTAGTAGGATTTCTTATGACTACTAAAACGGCTACTTGAGGGTTGTCAACAGGTGCAAATGCAGCGAAAGATGCTGTGTATTTCCCGGGTGAATAATTTTCAGTTGTGCCAGATTTTCCTCCTACAGTAAAGCCAGGTATTTGGCATGCTGTTCCTGTCCCCTCATCAACGACTTTTTTAAGCAACTCTTTCATTGTGTTTGACGTATCCTGCGATATAACCTGTCTTATGACTTGAGGTTTAAATTCTTTTATGACTTTATCATCTGATTTTATTTCTTTTACTATATTTGGCTTCATCAAGTATCCACCATTTATAGTTGCTGAAAAAGCATCTATCATTTGAAGTGGTGTTACTGCTATGCCTTGTCCAAAAGACATGGATGCAAGGTCAACAGGATGAACGTTTTTCTCTGGTATTATCATGCCAGATGCTTCACCCGGAAGCTGTATTCCGGTTGGACTTCCAAATCCAAAGGCGTTTATGTACTTGTACAATGTATTTAATTTAAGCCGTTCTACAATTATCTTCATGAATACTGTATCGCTGGACATTGCTACTGCTTGTGAAAAATCGATATTTTCCAATTTTGTCCAGCTATTTATCCTATGGCCTGATACTATGTAGTAACCAGGATCATAAAATTGCTCATTTGGCGTGACTAAAGATTCTTCTAATGCAGCAGATGCTGTTACTACTTTAAATACTGAGCCTGGTTCGTACAGATAAGACACAGCAGGATTTGACCATGTGTCGATGGAACTGACTTTATTTGGATTGTTTGGATCAAAATCAGGAAAATTTGCCATGGCTAAGATATCACCTGTCTTTGGATTCATCACGATTGCTGAAATGCCATTAGCTGGACTGTAAGTTTCATAAGCTTTTTCTATAGCTGTTTCTGCATATCCCTGAATCACTGAGTCGACAGTAAGGACTAAGTCATCGCCTTTTTCTGGTTCGTACAATTTTTCGGGGAGTCCTATGACATGACCTACTTCGTCAGTTGTGGCTACTTCTAATCCTGATATTCCTTTTAAATATTTATCAAACGAGTATTCTAACCCATAAAGACCGTTTCCGTCTACACCAGTGAATCCTAATGTCTGTGATAATAGACTACCGTCTGGATAGCTTCTAATGCTTGTATCTTCTACGTATATGCCTGCAAGGTTTAACTTTTTTATCTTGTTTACATTGTTCAATGGGACATTTTTTTTAAGGACAGTCCACTCAGAATTTTTATTGCTGAGAAGCTTATACAGTGAATCTTTTTTCATGCCTAATAAGTTGTACAGTTTGTCTGCGACTGCATCTGGATGTGTTATATTTTTAGGTGCAGCGTACACGTCGCCGCCGCTTACATTAGTGGCCAGGATATTTCCATTTGCATCGTAAATAATTCCTCTTTCTGGCTTTAATACTATCTTGGATGTTGTCTGATTTTTGACGGCCAGTGAATATTTTGGAGCCATTACAATCTGTAGCCATACAAGTCGTGCTACAAGACATGCGATTAAAAATAAAAATGTAATTAGTACCAGCAAAATGCGCTTTTTGTTTATTGATGCCAATTGAAAGTATCCCCCTTGTAAGTTTATAATTTTATTTTAAATCAATAATGTGCATATTTCAATTGGTTTACATGAATCTGCATTCGGTAGGTTTCACATCTAAGGCAAATTCTAAGAAAGACGGTGCTCTCATTTTGAAATTTTCTGACCATTCCATGAATTTAACCTTACATACAATAAAAGGCATTATCCATTGAACGTTGTTAATGGCAAGACCGTAAAATTCAGGGTTGACCTTAAGATCGTTGGCAACTTCTAAGAATGATGATAATTCTTTTTGCGATATTCCAGATTCTACATTTCCAATGTGCACAAGTTTGTCCTCCTCGTTGTAAAGACCCAAGACTAACGCTGTTTTATCTATTTTATACCCCAATATTACAGCGTTTAGTATTATGTGGTGTTTGAATTTTTGCCATAGACTACTTCTTTTCCCTAAGTAATATTTTGAGTCTGCTTTTTTAGCCATTACTCCTTCCAGTTGCTTTTTACCAGTTTCCGCAAATAAAGTTTTGCCTTGTCCAAATATATAATCAGATATCCTTATTAGATTGCCTTCACTGACGATTTTACTTAAAATTTCTTTGCGCTCAATCAGTGGGTAGTTTAATAGCTCTTTTCCATCAACATATATTACATCCCATGTTATAAATATTGCGGGATTGGATTTACTTAAAAGTTCTATTTTTAGTTTGTTTTGTTGGTGTTTTCGCATCATTATGTTTCTATAACTTGGTTTATTGTCTTTTAGAACGATTAGCTCGCCATCAAGTATGGCTTCATTTGATTTTAGACATTTATTTACTTCCATAAGTTCTGGGAATTGGTGGCTTATATCTACTAGCCTTCTGTCTTGAAGTTTTGTAGAAGATGAAAGAAATGCTATTGTCCTCGAACCATCCCATTTGATTTCATACACCCAACTTGGATCGTCAAATACATTTCCCGATATAGCCAGCATAGGAGAAATTTTTTCATCCATCAGGGACATCTTTATGCACCTTTTTTCTTTTTTGATTTTTTTGCAATGTTTTCTCCTTTTACTGATTCGATGCTGGCTTTTAATGCGCTTACAAGGTCCAGGACATTTTCTTCTTTTGGCGATTCAGGTATTTCAAATTTTCTATCTTGAATTTTCGACTCGATTATTTCGATCAGGGCTTTTCTGTAGTTGTCATCATATTTTTCAGGGGAAAAATCAGATGTCAGAGTATCCACAAGTTTTATAGCCATTTTCACCTCATTTTCGTGAAGATCTACATTGCGGATAGGTGGAAGCTCATTTGTACTTCTTATTTCATCAGGAAAGTGCATTGTTTCCATAACCATGTAGTTGTCATTGAAAACTCTTATGCAGGCTAAATCTTGCTTTGAGCGGATTACTACCCGCGCGACTGCTACACGGTTTAATTTCTTCATAGAATCTCTTAAAAGTACGTATGGTTTTGCACCTATTTCATCTGGTGCGATGTAGTATGTCTTATCGAAATATATGGGGTCTATTTGCCTTAAGTCTGTAAAATCGATAATATCTATCGTTTTAACTGTTGACTTTGGAATTCTCTCTAAGTCTTCTTCATCTATGATGACAAATTTTCCTGGTTCATATTCATAGCCTTTTACGATTTCTTCATCAGAAACTTCTTTATTGCACACAGGGCAAATCTTCTCGTATTTTATGGGTGATTTGCAGTCCTTGTGAAGCTGTCTAAAATGGATGGAGTTGTCTTCTGTGGCTGCATAAAGTTTTATGGGGATGCTGACAAGGCCAAAGCTGATGGCACCCTTCCACATCGAGCGCATTTTTTCACCTTCTTTCGATATTTATTAATTAGTATAACCATGAAAAACTCACAATCTTCAGGTAATTTATGGAATGTGGTTGACTTTGATACAATTTGCCTATATAATATTAATTAATTATTAAAAATATAAATTTTTTATTAAATTTATTAAAATAAAATAAAATATGCCTAATCGAAAGAGCGGGGGATATCTTTGGGGTGAATCCGCGTATGCGGTAGGGTTGCTCTTTACCGAACCCGTCAACTAACCTCGTAGGCATAAAGAGAGGATGAATGAGTTGAATTACAAAAAAATAGTGGCAACAGCGGTAGTGTCAATAACACTTATGCAAGCGCCAAGTGCATTTGCAATGGAGCTTTTGAAATACGGTTCAAGAGGACAAGCGGTGGTTAGCTTGCAGCAAACGTTAAACAGGCTTGGCTATAGCACAGGTGGTATTGACGGAATATTTGGCAGCAAGACAAAAAGCGCAGTGATCGCACTGCAGAGAAGGTACGGACTATCTCCTGATGGAATTGTAGGACCAGCTACAGAGGCAGTATTAAATAGGACGACTGTAACTGGCGTTTCATCAAGGGGTGGTTATGAGCGCCCATCAAATTTTGACATAGTAAGTATTGCAGAAAGATATCTTGGAGTACCGTATGTTTTTGGTGGTACTACACCTGCAGGTTTTGATTGCTCTGGATTTGTTCAATACGTGTTTAGGCAAGCTGGAAAAAGCATCGGCAGAACTACGTATGACCAGTATGCAGGTGGTAGAGCTGTAAGCTTATCTGATCTTCAGCCAGGCGATATATTGTTTTTCTCTACATCAGGCGGTGGTCCTACACATGAAGGTATATACATAGGAGATAATCGTTTAATACACATGAGCGATTCCCTTAATAAGGCTGCTATTGCGGATTTTAGCGGTTGGTTTAGGACGTACTATATAGGCGCAAGAAGATATTATTAAAATTTAAAAGAGAGCATCTACATAGAGGCGTATATGTTTTTTTGATTTAACATATGCGCCTCTTTTATTTTTAGAAATTAAATAAAGTCTTAAATGGAAATCTTTGTTTTGTTGACAAGTAATGTCACAAATAACTGATTATTATAAATTTTCTACATTGACTTTTTATAACTCGCAATTACCAAAACGTTTGTTCGTTTAATATAATTAAAGCACAGTGCTGCACTGAAAGGGACCGGTCCTCACTTTATGTGAGGTGTGTAGTAGATGATAAGTTATAATGAACTGTGCTTTAAGGCTAAAAGTGGTGATAAAGATTCTGTCCATGAGATTTTAAAAAAGTTTAATCCTCTTTTGATAAAATTAGCAAAAAAGTTTCCATACGACAGTTTTGATGATATGCTTCAAGACGGAAGAGAAGTGCTTATTGCTGCTATCCATCAGTTTGATGAGAAAAAAGGCAAGGAATTCATAGCATATGGCAGTATGCAGCTTAAATTTTATTTTTTAAATGCTTATAGAAAGAAAAAATCTTTTCTCTCTTTGAATGCAAAGGCAGATGAGGAGGAAAATGAGATCATCGATTTGATAGAGAGCGATGAACTTACGCCAGAAGAAAAATTTTTTAATGATATCATGAGAAAGGATTTAAAGGAAGCTTTGAATGGCCTTACTGGAAAGCAGAAAAACATAATAATGCTTTACTTTTTCGAAAGGAAGACACTTGTTGAAATATCAAAAGAGTTGGGAGTGGGATATCAGAGTGCTGTAAAACTTAAAGACAGGGCTTTAGATAGATTAAGATTTTTGATAAAAAATGATATAATTATGTAAAATGGCTTGAAAGGATGATGTATACTTGGAAGCTAAAAATCTCGGCATAAATGAAGAATTATTCAAAGAAATAATCGAGCTGAATCAAAAAGCTCAGTTTCACAATCTAATCGGCATGGAGATTGTTGAGCTTGGCAGTGGTAAAGTGACGATGGAAATGACGATTTCCGATAAACATCTAAATATCTTTGAGATTGCTCACGGCGGTGTATTGTTTTCTCTCATGGATACGGCTATGGGGATTGCTGCGAAAACGATGGGGAAAAACATGGTGACTCTCGAGATGAATATAAACTATATAAAGCCCTTAAAAGCCAAAGACAGAATCAAGGCAATAGGGAAGATTATCCACATGGGCAAGACGACTGCTGTTGCAGTATGTGATGCATACAATCAGGATGGCAAGCTTGTGGGATCTTCCCGCGAGACATTTTACTGCATAGATTAAATGGTATACAATAAAAATAAGATGAAAGGAGGCCATGAAAATGAATTTTGATAGTTTTTTGTACAATACAAGACCTTTTTTAAATTATTTGTTTGATTTTTATAGCAATTTAGATGACATGAAGTTAAGCACCGTCATAAAAGATGCTGGGAGTGCTGACAATGTGTCGATTATCGTCGTTGATATGATAAACGGTTTTTGCAAAAGTGGGGCTTTGTCCAGTCCTCGAATAGGAGGGATTATAGAGCATATAAAGAGCCTCATTAAAGCTTCATACAGGATGGGCATAAAAAATGTGATGTTTGTAAATGATGCCCATGTAAAAGGTGCAACAGAATTTGTTGATTATCCAGAGCATTGTGTCAAAGGAACAGATGAAAGCCGTATCGTAGAGGAGCTTTTAGAGGTGGTTAAGGACAAGCCAAATGTGTACGAGAAAAATTCGTTAAACGTGTTTTTCGGCGGAGAAGACGGTGATGGAAATGAGTTTTTGAAGAAGGTATTCACCATGTTAAAAGGAGGTAAATCTACATTTATCATCGTTGGCAATTGCACTGATTTGTGTGTGTATCAGACGGCGATTTCTATAAAGATGATTGCAAACGCCAATAATTTAAGTGCCAATGTGATTGTGCCTGAAAATTGTGTTGAGACTTACGATATAAGCGTAAAGACGGCGGAAAGGCTTAAAATAGTCCCGCATGATGGTGACTTAACACATACTATGTTTCTATACCACATGAAGCTTAATGGCATAAATATTGTCAAAGAACTGCTGGAAGAATAAAATAAAAAGTTTTAAAGAGCTCTTTAACGTATAAAGGGCTCTTTTTATTAATAAATATTTATAAGATATTTATATTTTATTTATCAGTTGTAATGCTCTTGTAATATTGATAATATATAATGGATTTATAGAAAAATGGCTATTTGAGATGATTGATGAAGAATTTTGTTACAAATTGCTTTTTATTGTGAGGGATCTTAGGAGGGGATTTCAGTGCCAAAGCCTTTAAATGAAAACGCAAGATACATGGCAGGACTTGACGGACTCCGTGCTTTAGCTGTGCTTGCTGTCATTGGATATCATCTTAATCTGACTTTTTTGCAGGGTGGTTTTTTTGGCGTCAGCATATTTTTTGTGTTATCAGGATACTTGATTACAAATATAATTGCATCGGAGTGGGAGAAAAACAATAAAGTTGATTTAAAAAATTTTTGGAAGCGCAGAATGTTGAGGCTATTTCCAGCTCTTTTTATTATGGTAATTGTAGTCGCTTCTTATGTTACGCTTTTCGATGCTTCAAGGCTTTCATCTATTAAAGGTGATGCTATAACAAGTTTGCTTTATGTCAACAATTGGTGGCTGATATTCCATAAAGTATCTTACTTTGCTAAGTTTGGACCACAATCGACGTTTGGCAATCTATGGTCACTGGCTGTTGAAGGACAGTTTTACCTCATTTGGCCGTTAGCATTGATTGCGGCATTTAAGTATATAAAGAAGAAAAAGTATATCTTTATTATCACTTTGCTGCTTTCTGTACTTTCTGCTTTAGCAATGGGCGTAATGTACACACCAGGAATGGACCCCAGCCGTGTATATTATGGCACTGATACACGTGCTTTTGGGCTTCTTTTAGGATCGGCTTTAGCGTTGATTCTGCCCAGCAACAAATTTTCCAGCAATGAAATTAAAAGAAAAGTATTGATTTATGATGTTATTGGATTTTTGGCTATGGTGTCGATTTTTGGTATGCTTATGTACGTCAATCAATACGATTCTTTTGTATATAGAGGTGGCATGTATTTGCTATCTGCAATAACTGCTGTGGTGGTAGCTGTGTCAGCACATCCTAAAAGCTTTTTAGGGAAAATATTAGGATGCGCTCAATTAAGATGGTTGGGAGCAAGGTCGTACGGAGTATATCTTTGGTACTTTCCAGTGCTTATTTTGACGACACCACCTGTAGATACAAAAGGCTTAGATCCTATTCGGGCGCTGCTACAGGTATTTATGATTATCGCTATTTCTGCTTTGTCATGGAAATACGTAGAGGATCCAATAAGACATGGCGCACTTAAAAAAATCATAAACGACTTAAAATCATTAAGATTTAAAAAAGGGAAAATATTACCTACACTTAAAACATCTGCTTTAGTTTCATTATCCGTATGTTTAATGGGCATTTTTATTGCCGGTATGAGTGGAATCATACCGGCCAACGCATCAGTTTCGTTAAATTCAGGTTCTGCAAATGGTGCTTCAGATTCACCATCTTATATAGAAAGCAGTAGCAATATAGGCAGTGATGTGCATGACTACAATGATAATCTGCCAGATAATAGGAGAGATGTTAAGTACTATCCGTATAAAGGCGGAAATCCCAGCTCAGCGGCATCAAATAACAGTGATTCTATAATTAGCCCTGTACAGCATGGAAAGGGTATAACCATAATAGGCGATTCGATATTGATAGATACAAAGCCTTACTTGGAAGAGATGCTGCCGGGAATCACGATTGATGGCAAAGTAGGAAGACAAATGTATCAAGCAAAAGATGTCGTGAAAAACCTCAAAGAGAAAGGAAAAATAGACACATTGATAGTTGAGTTGGGGACAAATGGGCCTTTCACTGAAGACCAGCTTTTATCGCTTTTAAAGAGCGCAGAGCCTGTAAAACGCGTAATATTGGTAAATGTCCGCGTCCCACGCCCTTGGGAAAGCATCGTCAATGAGACGTTGTCAAAAGTGTCTTCAGAATATCCACACACTACTTTAATTGATTGGTATAAAGCCAGCTATGGACATGATTCATTCTTTTCACCCGATGCGGTTCACTTAGAGCCCAGTGGTGCGAAGTATTTTGCTTCACTTATAGCAAATGCGGTAAAAGAAGACAACTAAAAATGATGTAAAAAGGCTGCATTTTGCAGCCTGTAATTATTCTAAGACTTTTCGAATCTCGTTTAGCTTTGAGTTATTTTTGTACTTCATGTATATATAGAAGGGTATGCCGCACATAAGCATTATAAATCCGTACATGACAGTCTCGGCTCCAGACCCGTATATTGTCCACATGGCGTATGCAAAGCCTAAAAGCGGAACAATCGAATTCTTTATAAAGCCTAATACGCTGACGTTTTTGTCTCTTTTTATAAGAAGCATCATTTCAGATGCGGCTGTAAAAGCGTACACGGGCAAGAAAGACAAAGTTGCCAACAGTATTATAAAATTAAACGCGGAAACCAGAGATTTTGTGTAGTTCATCAGCAATAGCAGATTTACAAGTACCGATCCTATGATCAATGATACGTGAGGAGTCTTGTACTTAGGATGTACTTTTGAAAAAACTTCTGGAAACAGGCCATCTTTCCCTGCCGCATAAGCCACACGAGCTGTAGATAAAAGCCATCCAACGGTTGTGCCAAGCACACTTACGACAGAGCCTACAATTATGACATTCGCAATGTTTTTCCCTAAGAACTGTTTGAGGATGTCTGCTATTGGAGAAGCACTTTTCGCAAGCTGGCTTTGCGGTATTGCACCCATTGCCGAGAGGTTTATGGCTAAGTACATTACTACCGCGATCAAAATTCCGAATATGGTGCTTAACTTTACGTTTTTTTCAGGGTTTTTGATTTCTTCAGCAGTAATTGAGGCTGTTTCAAGTCCTATAAATGCCCACAGTGTTGAAGTAGCTGCTGCTGATAAAGTATTCATGCCTTTTCCTGCAGGAAATAATGGCATCACATTGCTTGACTTGAAATGTACTGCTGATACGATTATAAAGAACAAAAAAAGACATACTTCAAAAACAGTTATTGTTGTTTGAGTTGAGCCAGCTCTTTTTACACCTATAATGTTAATTATTGTAAAAATCCATAATATAGCACTAGTGTATATAAAAGCGGCTAAATGACTTTGTGATAAAATCGGGAATAAGGCGCTTGAGTAACTGGCAACTGCGATAACGACGGCAGCGTTTCCGATCCATGAACCATTCCAGTATAGCCACGCATTGATGAAACCTATAAAGTCTCCAAAAGCTAATTTTGAGTATTCATACGGGCCACCAGCTTTTGGAATTCTTGAACCTAAATTTGCAAATGACAATGCCAGCAATATTGATCCAATTCCTGTAACAAGCCATGCCAGTATTGTTGCGCCAGGACCTGATTTAGATGCAAGTGTAGCAGGAAGCATGAATATGCCGGAACCCATCATGTTACCTGTTACAAGTGCTGTGGCGATAAATAGGCCAATGTCTTTTTTAAGCTTTTGTGTTTTGTCCATATAGTACAATTCCTTTCTATAAGTTTTTGAAATAGCATAATTAAATTAGCACAGGAAAGTGAAAAAGTCAATGAATAATTTTGCAAAAATGATATAAAAAATGCAGGATATAAAATCGAGCTTTATAACCCGTATAAATAATATTTATTCAATTGAATTCACATCGTATGGTGTTTTTTGGTATACATAGTAATTTAACCAGTTAGAAAACAATAGATTTGCATGACTTCTCCATTTCACAATTGGCTCATTATTAGGGTCATCTCCTGGGAAATAGTTTTTTGGTATTTTTATAGGAATGCCTTTTTTTAAATCCCTTTCGTATTCGGATTTTAGCGTCAATGGATCATATTCAGAGTGACCTGTCACAAATATCTGTCTGCCTGATTTTGAAGCTACTATGTATACGCCTGCTTCGTCGGATTCAGAAAGTATTTCAAGGTCATCTACAAGCTCTATATCTTCTTTTCTGACTTCCGTATATCTTGAATGGGGCGCATAAAATTCGTCGTCAAATCCCCTTAATAAGTCGACATTTTTCTTAGATACTCTATGCAAAAATACGCCAAACATTTTCTCTTTCAGAGGATATTTAGGAATGCCATAGTGATAATATAGACCTGCTTGAGCACCCCAGCAAATATGAAAAGTGGAAAATACATTGTGCTTGCTCCATTCCATTATTTCTTCAAGCTCATGCCAATAATCAACATCTGAAAAGTCCAAAGTTTCCACTGGTGCTCCGGTTATTATGAGACCGTCAAATTTTTCATGTTTTACGTCATCAAATGTTTTGTAAAAAGCTTCTAAATACTCTGGCGCAGTGTTTTTAGATTTGTGTGATGCTGCATAGAGAAATTTTAGATCAATTTGCAGTGGATTGTTGCTAAGTAGCCTTAATAGCTGTGTTTCTGTCACACTTTTTGTAGGCATCAAGTTTAAGATGGCGATCTTAAGAGGGCGAATATCTTGATGAATTGCCCTTTCTTCAGCCATTACGAATATATTTTCTTTAGCTAAAATATCGATGGCAGGTAGGCCATTTGGTATATTGATGGGCATTTGCAAACCTCCTTCAATGTAAAAAATAAAACACCTCAGAGATGAGGCGTAGATAATCACATCTACTCATCTCCCAAAGCTATAAGCTTTGCAGGAATTAGCACCATTTTCATAAAATATGACGGTTGCCGGGTTTCACAGGGCCAGTCCCTCCACCACTCTTGATGAGTTTTGATTTACGATATTAAATTGTTAAAATAATTATATATTTATTGAAGTTTGATGTCAATAATATGAAGGGCATTTTTTGCTAATTCTTATATTTACAATTGTTTGTTTATGAATAGCTTAAAATAATCCAATTTGTGGCTTTTATTTAGTATGCTTTGCAATTATAATTGAATTTAGAGGTGAAAGAAATGTATGATGTAATTATTGTTGGTGGAGGACCTGCAGGATCTACATTAGGAAGAAAGCTGTCTAAAGAAGGATATAAGGTATTGTTGATAGAAAAGCATGTTTTTCCGAGGTACAAAGCCTGCGGTGGCGGAATAACTAAAAGGTGTTACAAATTATTAGATATTGATATAAGCCAATACGTAGAAGATATTACAAATGAAATCATTTTTAGATTTCCTAATGATAGAACAATAGCTTTGCAGACTGGTGAGCCCATAATATACCAAGTAGATAGGGTTAAATTTGATAAATATTTAATAGATAAAGCAGCTTATTATGGGTGTGAAATACATGATGGTGAATTATTTTATGACTTTTATCAGCATGATAAGGGACTTGTCGTTGTGACAGACAGGGGTGAATATGAGACAAAGGTTTTAGTAGGTGCAGATGGAATAAACAGCAATGTGGCACATAAAGCAAACTTAATAAATGGCAAAAAAGGCATAGCACTTGAAGGTGAAGTATACGTGGATAATAGCTTAATCGATGGATTAAAAGGGAAAGTTGTGGTAGATTTCAATGCAATAAGATATGGGTATGGATGGGTATTCCCCAAAGGTGACAGATTGTCTATTGGTGTCGGGACTTTTTTAAACAAAGTTTCAGACATAAAAGAAATGCTATCTAAAATGATAGAGGAAAATGTGGACGGAAATATAAAAGACTGCAAAATTTACGGGCATCAGTTGTCGTTTCCTGATGGGAGCGATGGTGTATTTAACAACGATAAAATAATATTGATTGGAGATGCTACAAGGCTTGCTGATCCATTTACAGGCGAAGGAATATACAATGCTTTGCTTACTGCAGACATATCATTTGATGTTCTAAAAAAGCATTTCAGTGGAGAATGTGGATTGGATGAATACACTATTAGACTCAATAGAGAAGTTGTGCCAGATGTTGGTTGGGCATATAGATTAGCGCAATTTACTTACAATAACATGGATTTCATAGAAAAATCAGTAAGATATTTTCCTAATGTGCTATCATACTTTGTAGATATAATGATGGGTGATAATACATATAAGAATTTTAAATTAAAAGTTCCAATGTATTCACTGCGGGTAATGACTTCTAAGACGAAAATTAAAGTAGAAAAAAACGTGTCATGAAGTAATTGACTTTAAACTGTAGTTAAATTAAACTATTTATAGGTGATACCCCTTATGAGTATATGAAAGGAGAATTTAAATATGGGTTTGTTTGGTTCAAAAGGCGAAACTGTCACGATTGATGTGAGAGGCATGTCATGCAACCATTGCAAAATGACTGTAGAGAAAGCATTAAAAGGTCTTGATGGAGTGTCAAAAGCGACAGTAGACTTGGATAAGGCCAATGCAACTGTAACATACGATCCTAAAAAAGTTACTATAGATGACATGAAAAAAGCGATTATTGATGCAGGATATGAAGCTTAATATTTTTATTTATGTTTAACCGCTAATGCGGTTATTTTTTATATTTAATGTATAATAAGTTTAAAAATGTTATTTACAAAAGGCTTTTTTTGCTATATAATTATTACATAAAATCCAATCGGAATAGTATAATTTAAAGGAGAGGATATAATGGCAAAGATTGCAAAAAACCTTACGGATTTAATAGGCAATACGCCGCTATTGGAATTATCAAACTACAATAAAGAAAATAATCTTGAAGCAAGGCTTATAGCAAAATTAGAGTACTTTAATCCATTAAGCAGCGTAAAGGACAGAATCGGATATGCTATGATTAAAGATGCAGAAGAAAAGGGGCTTATAAACAAAGACACTGTTATTATTGAGCCAACCAGTGGCAATACAGGAATAGCGCTGGCTTTTGTTGCAGCGGCTAAGAAATACAGATTAATATTGACTATGCCTGAGACTATGAGCATTGAAAGAAGAAATTTGCTTAAAGCGCTTGGTGCTGAAATAGTTTTGACTCCAGGGGCGGAAGGCATGTCTGGAGCTGTAAAAAAGGCTGAGGAGCTGGCAAAGCAGTACGGAAATGCATTTATACCGCAACAGTTCAAAAACCCTGTCAATCCAGAAATACATAGAAAGACAACAGCAGAAGAAATATGGAGAGACACTGATGGCAATGTGGATATATTTGTTGCAGGCATTGGCACAGGTGGGACAATTACAGGCGTTGGTGAGGTTTTAAAATCAAGGAAACCTGATGTAAAGATTGTAGCAGTTGAGCCTGCTGATTCTCCAGTTCTATCTGGTGGAAGACCTGGTCCACATAAGATACAAGGTATAGGCGCGGGATTTGTACCTGATGTCTTGAATAGAGAAATCATTGATGAGATATACCAGGTTAAGAATAATGAGGCATTTGAGACGTCAAGAGCATTGGCAAAATCTGAAGGATTATTAGTTGGAATATCATCAGGTGCAGCCGCATTTGCAGCGACTCAGATTGCAAAGAGGCCAGAAAATAAAGGCAAGACGATAGTCGTATTGCTTCCCGATACAGGTGAAAGATACCTGTCAACAACACTGTATCAAGATTAATGAAAGGATAGTATATTGATCAAAAAAGTTCTTCCATATTGATGAATAAAATGATATAATATACTTGACAATAAAAGAAGAGGATGAAGCTCCCTCATTTAATTTGCTGAAAAGCTGATGGCTTCTACAAATAATGTAGATAGCTATCGGCTTTTTATATTATTTTGCTACTTTAATTAGTTCAGGAGGTGTAACAAATGGCGTTTCAAAGTATATTGTTTATAAATGCTGAAGATATTACAAACGTTGATTTATTAAATGAACCAGTATTTTTTAAAGATTTGAACATTGATCAAATAATAGATGCAATAACATTCGGTAGAAACGAATATAACCTTAAACCGTTTTTTTATAAATCGCCTATTAACAAAGAAACAATCGTATATCGCCAAGAAATAATGAAAGAATTAGAAAACAATTCGCTTTTTATGTCTGTAAAATCTTTTTCTGAAAAATTTCAGCATATGAGGGAAGCTTTAAAAAAGATTGATAAGATTTATTATAAATATCAAAAGGAAAGATGGTTTTTAGATGCAGTTAATTTATATGTTGATGCTGTAGTTTCTTTTGCTAATGATTTAACACATATAGATTTAAATTCTACTGGCTTTATTGCATTTCGAGAATACATTTTAAATTATGTTAATAGTAATTCTTTTGTATCTTTGAATGAAGCGACAAAAAAACTTGAAGAGGACTTATCATCTGTAAAGTACAGCATACTCATAAGAGGAAACAGTATAAAAGTAAGCAAATACGAATCAGAGATAAATTATAGTAACATTGTGGAAGAAACCTTTAAAAAGTTTAAAGAAGGAGAGGTAAAAGATTATAGGAAGAAGTTTTCAGAGTACGATGATATGAATCACGTGGAAGCAAAAATTTTAGATTTGGTAGCCCAACTTTATAAAAAAATATTTGAGGAGCTTGATGATTACTGCATTAAAAATAGCCATTTTATAGATGATAAAATCGGTACATTTGAACGTGAGGTACAGTTTTACATGTCATATTTGGAATTTATTTCAAAGTTTAAAGATGTAGGATTGAAATTTTGTTATCCACAGGTTGAAAGCCAATCAAAAGAAGTTTTTGACTATGGGTGCTTTGATTTGGCATTAGCTAATAAACTTATTTCTAATAAATCGACAGTCGTCACAAACGATTTTTACTTAAGTGGCAATGAGAGAATCTTTGTTGTATCTGGGCCTAATCAAGGTGGTAAAACGACATTTGCCAGGACATTTGGACAAGTTCATTATCTTGCCAGCATTGGATGCCCTGTTCCAGGATATAAAGCGCGGCTATTTTTATATGACAATATCTTTACACACTTTGAAAGAGAAGAAAATGTAAATGAACTTCACGGAAAATTAGAAGATGAATTGATTAGGATTTATGATATTCTCTCAAAAGCTACGTCAGATAGCATTGTTATACTGAATGAAATATTTACTTCTACTACTCTGGAAGATGCTATTTTTCTCAGCAAAAAGGTAATGGATAGAATTATAGATCTGGATTTGCTTTGTGTTTGGGTTACATTTATAGATGAATTATCCACTTATAACGAAAAGACTGTAAGTGTAGTTAGTACGGTCGTACCTGATAATCCATCGCTTAGAACCTATAAGGTTGTAAGAAAGCCTGCTGATGGTTTGTCTTATGCCATTACAATTGCGGAAAAATACAGACTTACCTATGAGCATATTAAGGAGCGTGTAAACAGATGAAGACATTTTTGCTGTACAAAAATCGCGATTTTGATATGAAACAGGAATTGCCATGGAATGAACAAATATTGGTACAGGATTTAGGATTGAATGCGGTTTTTGATGCTATGGCACAAGGTGATGAGTTTTTGTACGATGTAGCTTATAAAGTCATTCTAACAAGTATAAATGATGTAAATGAGATAATTTATCGTCAGGATATTCTCAAAGATTGTCTAAAATATCCCTCTATAATAAGAAGCATTTATGACATTGCGGTAGAAACATTGGAAAATGAGAAAAAAAATTTTTGGAGCATTTTTAGCAGCTATCCATCGTCAATTTTGCATAGCTCAATTGAGCTTATGTACATGTATGTTGATATGCTTATTAAATTGAGAAAGATTGCGGAAGAACATTTTCACAAATTTGAATCAGAAGGTTTTAAATCATTATTTTCAATGCTACAAAAAGAATTAAATGATGAGTACATTGAAACTGTAAAAACACATTTAAAAGAATTGAAATTTGAAAATGGAGTATTGATAAGTGCGGAATTGGGAAAAGGTAATAAAGGGATTAATTACATTCTCAGAAGGCCTAATGAAATCAAACAGAGTTTAATTGAAAAGATTTTTTCCAAAAAGGCTTCGGCTTTTACTTTTTACATTGCCGATCGGGATGAAAGTGGCATGAAGGCTTTATCAGAATTAAAAGATAGAGGCATAAATCTTGCAGCAAATGCTTTAGCGCAGTCTGCAGATCACATTAATGGCTTTTTTAAAATGCTTAAAACAGAATTAGCCTTTTATGTAGGATGCATTAATCTGTATGAAGAACTTACTAAAATAGGTGAACCTATATGCTTTCCTGTGCCTTTATCTGCAGAGAATAGAAGACACTCTTATTCGGGTTTATATGATATAAGCTTGTCTCTGACGATGAAAAAGAAAGTAGTGTCAAATGATTTGAATGCTGACAGAAAAGATCTTTTCGTCATAACAGGTGCTAACCAAGGGGGAAAAACGACATTTTTAAGAAGCATTGGCCTGGCGCAGTTAATGATGCAGTCTGGCATGTTTGTGGGAGCAGAGAAATTTTCATCAAATATATGTATTGGATTATTTACACATTTTAAAAGAGAAGAAGATGAAGAAATGAACAGCGGTAAATTAGACGAGGAATTAAGCAGGATGAGTGATATTGTTGATAATATAAAGCAAAATTCCATGATACTTTTTAATGAATCATTTGCAGCTACAAATGAAAGGGAAGGCTCAGAGATTTCAAGACAGATAATAAGTGCATTACTGGAAGTTAAAGTAAAGATATTTTTTGTCACTCATCTTTATGAATTATCACGCAGCTTGTACGATAAAAAAATGGACAATGCGATTTTTTTAAGAGCCGAAAGAAAACCTAATGGTGAAAGATCTTTTAAATTAGTTGAGGGTGAACCGCTAAAGACTAGCTATGGAGAAGATTTGTACAAGAAGATATTTAAAAATTCTTGATTTGATTAAAATTTGATGGAGAGATTGAGATTTTTATTTTTACTATTATATTGAAAAGTTTTAATATTTTAGGTATAATTGTATTAACAGATGCATAAAGGTGATGGAACTCACTCAAACTGCCATAAGGCTAATAGTTCCTACGTGGTTTAAAAAACCAGTAGGAACTATTTTCTTTTATAGGGGGTGATATTAAGAAAAGTGTAATATTTTGAAATGTTCAGCGATGGAGCTCGCGCAATGCACCAGGATGCTGATAGCTCCTACCATTTTAACAAAAAAATTCATAATAAATGGAATAATTAGGGGGTTGTACTAATGTGGTTGACTTATAGTTGGTGGTTAGGTTTAGCTTTGATAGCAGGATTGGTTGCTGATTGGACGGGTATATCTATATCATTAATTGAGATTTTGGTAGGGGTTATTGCTGGCAATTATTTAGGATTTCAAACAAATCAGTGGGTAGAGTTTTTAGGAGGCGTTGGAAGCGTTTTTTTGACATTTTTAGCCGGAGCAGAAGTTGATCCAATAGTCTTAAAGTCAAAGTTTAAAGAGAGTATCACAATAGGGCTTTTAGCTCTTATATTTCCTTTTGCAGGAGCTTTTGCTTTTACGCATTTTGTTGCAGATTGGACTCTTAAAGCTTCTGAAATTGCTGGCATTGCTCTTTCAACAACTTCTGTTGCAGTTGTGTATGCTGTAATGGTGGAAAGTGGACTTAATGAAACGGAACTTGGGAAAATTATTTTAGCTGCTTGTTTTATCAATGATCTTGGTACAGTTTTAGTACTTGGGATACTTTTTGCAAACTATAACAAGTGGATGTTGTTATTTGTAGTTATTACAGTAGTAGTAGCTGTATTTATGCCCTCTGCTACAAAAAAATTCTTTGCAGTATATGGCAATAAAGTAGGGCAATTAGAAATAAAATATCTATTTTTCTTTCTATTTTTAACAGGTGGATTAGCCTCTATGGCAAATAGTGAAGCTGTTCTTCCGGCATATATACTTGGATTAATGGTATCAGGTTTTTTTGTAAAAGAAAAGAATTTATTATTCCGTATGAGATCAATAGCATTTGCTATTTTTACACCTTTTTACTTTATAAAAGCGGGATTATACGTCTCTCTCCATGGTGTAATAGTAAATATTCTTTTGATTGTTATATTACTTTTAATTAAAATTGCAACAAAATATATAGCGGTAAAACCAACTACTATGGTATTTAAATTTTCAAAACAAGAAGGAATGTATACAACTCTTCTAATGTCTACAGGTCTTACTTTTGGAACAATATCAGCAATGTTTGGATTAACTCATAAAATAATAACAAGTAATCAGTACACTATTCTTGTTACTGTAGTTATTTTAAGTGCAATTGTACCTACATTAATTGCAGAAAAATTTTACAGACCGCAAGATTATGATATAGAAAGGAAGATTTAGAATGTTTAAAAAAATTTTACTTGCGTATGATGGGTCGGAATATGCAAATAAAGCATATGAATTTGTTTTAGAATTAGCGCAAATAAATAATAGTGAAGCATATTTGATATCGGTTGCTAATATTCCGGAATTTGTAAATTCAAAAGACGAAGTAGATGAGGCTTTAAATTCAGCAAAATTATATTATGGGAAGATACTTGGAAATGCAAGGAAATTGGCTAATGAAAAAGGGATAAAAGTATTTACAGAAGTGATAACAGGTCATCCTGTGGATTCAGTAATCCGCTTTGCAGAAAAACATGGATGTGACTTGATAGTTGTGGGTGAAAAAGGTAATAGCGGTGTAAAAAGGTATATTATTGGAAACGTTGCAGAAAACATAGCAAGGCATGCAAAATGTTCTGTTCTTATTGTAAAATAACTCAAACTTCGCACTTATAAAAGTAGCTCTGTACCTTGATAATTCAATATTATTTGGCTATAAAATAGCATGAGACCTCCATTTTTGGTA
>NZ_JBPODR010000020.1:0-41693 GCF_051201035.1 Thermoanaerobacterium thermosulfurigenes | reverse complement strand
TAAGTTCTAGAACTTACACTCTGTATTTTATCAGGAGGTACTTATTTTTTCAAAGTTCATTCTTCCTTATTTTTTATTCATTACAGGAATGCTCCTTAAATTTTTTTGGCATAAAAAAGAGCTGGCAAGGTATCAAAACCTAACCAGCTCATGCCTGCTTTACCAGTAACACGCTGAAATCATCATTTATTCGTTTACAATACAATTATACTCTACACTCTTTATCTTGTCAATACCTATTTTTTTATTGAATAAGCCATCCTTCTATACGTATGTCTTACGCCTCTTATGGCAATAGATAAAGCCATTATGTTTTCTGGCGTTGCTATGCCAGATGTAAATCCCGCGTCGCCTATATGCTGTATATCGCTGCCAGCCATTTTTGATTGCAGTGCAATGTTCTCAATTATACTTTTTTGCGATCCTTCTTGAGATGTACCAATGGCGCTAAGTGCTAATGCACCTGCATCGTGCACAACATCAATCATCCTTTTGGCTACAGACAAATCGATTCCAGGCACAGTTCCCGGTGCGGGTACGAGTATGCAGTCAGCACCAGCTTTGACAAACTTCTCAAGCAATTGCGGATCGTATATATTGCCTGACCCTGCACCGTGCATCTTGCCAGCAATTATCATAATGTCGTCACCTAATAAGCTTCGCGCCATTTCAATGCCATTTACTATTGTTTCGACGCTTACTCCTGTATTTGGATTTCCTGTTATCATGATGTAGTCAAAGCCATAAAACCTAACCTTTTCAAGATTTTCCCTGTTTAATTTCCTGCCTTCTACATACTGGACATCATCAGGAACAGGTTCTACGTTAACGCCGATTATCCTACCAGTTATCTCTTTTAATTTCTTAATGTAATTTGGATCGTTTGAATTTTTTAATGCTTTTTCTGCAAGCGCTTCTATCTCTCCAAATCCTTTAGAGATATTTACATCCAGATCATCAATTCCGAATATAAACGGGCTTTTAAAATCAAAAAAGTTTAGCGTTATTAGATCTGCACCAAATGCTGCTGCCAACTCCGGGTTTGATACACCATAAATCGGCGTTGGAAAAGTTACTATCGTCTCTGCCATGACAGTCCTTCCCTCAGATAGCCGTATCGTTTCAATCAATTCTCTGCCTGTCATGTTCATGATGTCGCTTGATGTTACCTCAAAAATCCTCTTCATAAATTACCACCCTTTCTTCCTAAAAAATAATAGCCGGCAAGGTAATAAAACCTTACCGGCTAATGCCTCATTAAGAGTTACACGCCATCTAATGTAATTATACCAAATCTTTATGAAAATGTAAAACCGTCATAACTTTTTAACTACTTTCGTTATACTTTCCATATTGGCTTTTTGTTCCTCTGTAAATGCAACCTGATTATTTACGTAATCTAAATTCTTTGTATTATTTTCATCTACTCTGTTTATAATATCTAAAAGCTGCTCAGAAGATGCCAAAAGCTCTTCTACTTGTGCAGATATGTTCTGTGATGCACCCATTACGCTCTTTACAGCATTCAAAGTCTTATCGGAGCTTGCTGCAGTCTCAGAAGTCACACTTGATATATTTCCAATAACCATTGAGATCTCGTCAAATGCCTTCTTTACATCGTTAAATATGTCCATAACTTTGTTGACTTCTGCTGCGGCTTTAGTTGAATTGTCTATGTCGTTTATTACGCTGTCAATTGTCACACCGGTATAGCTGGTTATATTCTCTATTATTTCACCTATCTTTACGACACTGTCCGTAGACTGTTTGGCTAATTTTCTTATCTCATCTGCCACCACCGCAAAGCCTTTTCCGTATTCTCCTGCTCTTGCAGCCTCTATAGCTGCATTTAAGGACAATAGATTCGTCTGATCGGCTATCTCTGATATAGCAGACAGTATCTCTTTTATTCCTCCCATCTTCTTGTCCAACTCTTTTAGCTCGTTGGAATTAGCTTTTGAATTTTTAAGGCTTTGATTCAAGGTGTTTATCAGATTTCTTACAACATCGCCTTGACTTCTTACATTTTCCTCTATTTCTCTTATCTTTGATATAGCGCTATTCATGTCATTTAACAAAGTATCAGAAGATCTCGACAATTCTTCGTTTGCCTCAGATACATTCGATATAGACATAGCCACTTCATTAGCATTTTCTGCAATAGTGTTGATACTTTCAGTAAGCTGCTCAATACCATCTCTCGACATTTTGATGTTCCCGGTATTCTCCTCTGCCATCTTTTTAAGATGTATCGAAGAATCAAGAACCTTTTCAGAATGCTCCATCGACTTACTTACTTCACCGTTTATAAGCCTTGAAAGCTTTCTCAATCTCCTTACGGTTATAAGCGAATAAATAATTATAACAATTAGGATTACTACGCTGATTGCAATAGATATCTCAAATGTCCTCTCGTTTTGCGATATCATGTCGTTAAACATTGGCAAAAATCCCTGCGAATATTTATTGCTAAAGTCTGTCATGCTGTTTTGTATTTGCGTCGCATAATAGCTTACCTTCAATGTCTTGTCACTGTCTTGATCGAGAATATATTTATCATTTAAGCTGTCTATCGCCGAGCTGATATTTTTTATGCTATCATTAATCCCATCTACGTCTGACTTTAGCTGATTGTATATACTTGTGCCTTTAAAATCATCTAAAGCGTTTCCAAGATTTGTTACATTTTGAGTTATATTGCTTAAATCTGTCCTTAAAGCACTTTTTGTGCTTTGTCCCATCGTGTAATTATTTACATCATTGAGAAGAACACTGCTGTACTGCGCCAACTGCACCTGTGAATTTGAAATGTAAAGCACCTGGTTAATGACAAACTTTTTTAAATTGTTGATATTGTTTTTTGTGTTTATCATTCCCAGATTTACTGTAAAGGATAATACCAAAAGCAAAATACCAATTACTACAAACGCTCTTATGAGTTCGCCCCTTAATGTTTTTGTCATTTACACCCCTCCATAGATAAAACCTTTTGACTACTATATCGGCACTAATTATAAAATGTTAAATGATTGCAAAAAAAAATTCCTCATTGAGGAATTTTACATGTAAATCAGTTGAGGTCTCTCTACATATTGACCAGATACTAATATATATTTTTTGATTTCATTCAATGCCCAATCCAACTTATTTTTATCATTGGCATATACTGTAGCGATAGGTTGGCCTTTCTTTATGAAGTCGCCTATTTTTCCGCCTAACATTATGCCAACCGATAGATCTATGGTATCTTCTTTTGTGGATCTTCCAGCGCCTAATCTCATGGCGATAAGCCCTAAGTCTAATGCATACAAGTCTTTTATATACAAGTCCTCATCAGCAACCCATGCCTCAACATATTTAGCCTGTGGTAGCAATGATAAATCATCTACAATCCTTTCATCTCCACCTTGAGCTTTTATAAACTCTCTAAACTTTTCCAGAGCTTTTCCGCTTGCCAAAGCTTCTTCCATCATCTTCTTTGCTTCATCGGTATCTTTTGCAACACCAGCAATTGTAAGCATATCAACGCCTAAAACCATGCACACATCAATAAGATCTTTTGAACCATTTCCTTTTAAAACATCAATGGCTTCTACTACTTCCAATGAATTGCCAATAGCAAGTCCCAATGGCTCATCCATATTCGTAACATGTGCAACTGTCTTTCTTCCAACGGAATTGCCTATCTCAACCATGAGATTTGCAAGCTTTTTGGCGCTTTCTATGTCCTTCATAAAGGCACCGCGGCCCACTTTTACATCCAGCACAATCCCATCAGCACCGGATGCAATCTTTTTGCTCATTATAGAGCTTGCTATAAGTGGTATCGAATCAACTGTTGCCGTTACATCTCGTAGAGCGTAAAGTTTCTTATCGGCTGGTGTCAAATTGCTGGACTGCCCTACAACAGCAATGCCATGCTTATTCACATTGTCTATAAACTCTCTTTCACTGAGTTCAACTCTCATGCCTGGTATCGATTCAAGCTTATCTATCGTACCACCAGTATGACCCAATCCTCTTCCTGACATCTTTGCAACAGGAGCACCACACGCTGCGACGAGAGGCGCTAAAACTAAAGTAGTAGTATCTGCGACACCACCAGTAGAATGTTTATCAACCTTAATACCTCTTATTTCTGATAGATCAAGCACATCACCAGAATGGGCCATAGCCATTGTCATGTGTGCTGTTTCTTCATTTGTCATGCCATTAAAGTATATAGCCATCAAAAGAGCACTCATTTGATAATCAGGTATATAGTCTTTTGTATATGAAGATATGATAAAATCTATCTCGTCTTTTGTAAAAGTGCCTCCATCTCTCTTTTTCATTATAAGGTCGTACATTCTCATAAAAGATCCTCCTCATCAAAATGGCAATTCACTAAGAAATGACGTTCCATGACCAGTTCCCTCAACATTAAATATTTCTGCAATGGTTGCGGCAATATCAGAAAATGTCTTTCTTACGCCTAAATCTTTACCATTTGTAAATCTGCGATTGTACACCAAAAGCGGCACATACTCTCTCGAATGGTCTGTGCTGGCAGTCGTAGGATCATTGCCATGATCTGCTGTAATAATAAGCAAATCATCATCCTTAAGCTTTGACATTATTTCGGGAAGTTGGTCATCAAAATATCTAAGTGCATCTGCATATCCTTGAGGGTTGTTTCTATGTCCATAAAGCATATCGAAATCCACTAAATTTGTGAATATAAGGCCATTTTTAACTTTATCCAAAGCCTTTAAAGTCGCAATTATGCCATCTTTATTATTAGTAGAGTGGTCTTTCCCTGTTATGCCACATCCTGCAAATATGTCTTCAATCTTTCCTATGGCAAAAACCTCATGTCCTGCATCTTTTAACTTATCCAATATAGTCGGGCTAAATGGTTTTAGGGAAAAGTCCCTTCTGTTTTCCGTTCTCACAAAATTCCCAGCTTCCCCAACAAAAGGCCTCGCAATGACCCTACCTACTGCATAATCGCCTTTCAGTATTTCTCTCGCTATCTCACACATCTTATAAAGCTCATTTAAAGGTATCACACCTTCATGGGCAGCGATTTGGAAAACACTGTCTGCCGATGTGTAAACTATCGGATAACCTGTCTTTACATGCTCTTCTCCCAATTCTTCTATTATCTCAGTCCCCGATGCAGGCTTATTTCCTATGACTTTTCTTCCTATTCTTTCTTCAAACTTATTTATCACTTCATCAGGAAATCCATTTGGAAATGTGGGAAAAGCCTTATCTATCCAAAGACCTGCTATCTCCCAGTGTCCCGTCGTCGTGTCTTTACCTGCCGAATGTTCTTGCATCTTCCCATAGGCACCTACTGCAGACTTATCAGCCTCTACACTTTTTAGCGGCAATATGTTGCCAAGTCCCAATTTCCCTAAATTAGGGAGCTTTACTCCCGTCACATCGCATACGTGCCCAAGAGTATTTGAACCTACATCGCCATATTTATCCGCATCTGGAGCTTCTCCAGCTCCAACGCTATCTAATACAATAAGTAAAACTCTGTTTACCATTTAATCACCTCTATCAATATACCATTAACAAATAATGCTAAATAAATACTTCAAATATTATTTTTCATCTTTCATAGAAAATGCATACGGAAGGAGATCTTTTGCTTTTTTTACTACAAAATCCCCTTTCATATTTCCCAAAATAACAGTCATGTCTTCCCCACCTAATTCGTACATGACTTGTCTGCATGCACCACAAGGTGATACAGGTCCATCTGTATCCGCTACAACTGCAATCGCCCTTATATCTCTATCACCATTTGCATAAGCGCTAAAAAGTGCAGTCCTTTCAGCACAATTAGTAAGTCCATAAGATGAATTTTCAATATTGCACCCTTTGTAGATTTTCCCATTGTTTGTTATGACGCAGGCTCCAACTTTAAATTTAGAATACGGTGCATAGGCACTTTCTCTCGCCTCTTTCGCAACCTCCAACAGCTTTTCGTAATCCATCATCATACCTCCCTCAGTCCCGTTTCCTAATGATGTAAAAATCAAACTTATCTGCATTAAAATAATTTGATGAAAAAAGAATCGGCCTATTGTTTTCATCGTAGTGTATTTGCTCTAAAAGCAAAACCGAACCATTTTTCCCTATGTTAAGCTTTTTCTCCAATATTACATCATTCTTCACAACTTTAATGCTTGATACAGCGTATGTTATTTTTATGCTGTACTCTTTTTCCAAAAAAGTAAACATAGATTCCTCAAAGCCGCTAAAACTGTCTCCTACAATTTTATACGGCAATCTATCAACACAGTAGACAACAGGGATGCCATCTGCAGTCCTTACCCTTTCAACTTTATAAATTTCTTCACCAAGATTTAGCTTTAATTTTTCTGCCTCACTTTCTAAAGCAGGCAATCTATAGAAAGTAAAATCCTTCGTGCCAGGCTTCATCCCCTGGCGCTTAATAAGGGACGTAACGCTAAAAAGCTCCTCAAGCCCACTTCTTATTATCGGCTTTTTCCGGACAAATGTCCCAACGCCTTGCTGCTTCGTAATAAGGCCTTCATCTTCCATTATTCTCATAGCTTCCCTGAGTGTAGCCCTGCTTATGCCAAATTCTTTTGATAGAGAAGCTTCAGAAGGAAGTTTCATACCTTCCTTCCATACGCCAGTCTTGATAAGCTCCTCCATCTTATTCAATGCCAATTCATAAAGTGGCTTTTTATCAGGAACTAACATATTAATCCTCATTTCTTAGGAGTATATGGGACACCATCTGCTGCAGGTGATACGCTCTTGCCACCAACACCTACGAGAGCCAAAACTGTGAGAATATATGGAAGCATCATGATTATATTTTTAGACAAGGCACTGTTTTGAAGCTGCATGCTTAAAGCAGTAGCAAAGCCAAAAAGCAAAGCCGCACCAAAAGAACCAAAAGGCGTCCATTTGCCGAATATCATAGCCGCCAAAGCGATGTAACCTCTTCCGCTGGACATATCTGTGCTGAAGCTGTTTAAAAGACCTATTGACAGATATGCACCTCCTATTGCTGAAAACAGTCCACTTAGAGTAACTCCTAAATATCTTAACTTTATGACATTGATTCCTGCAGTCTCGGCTGCTTCCGGATTTTCTCCGACCGCTCTTATCCTTAAACCGAGGTTAGTGTGAAACAAGAAATAATCTGAAGCAAATATCAATATTATCATTAAATATACTATGACGCTGTTACCGCTTAATATCTGTCCTACAAATGGTATATTCTTAATAACAGGAATGTTTATATTTGGAAGCATAGGCGTATCTGTAGGCGTACCGCTGAAACCGAAAATTGTATTCAAAAGGTATGCTGTAAATCCAGATGCAAATATGTTTATTGCCATACCGAGAATAACCTGATCAGCAGTAAGCGTTACAGCAGCCCAGGCAAAAATCACAGCAACTATCATGCCAACTATTACAGCACCTAATAAACCAAGCCATGCACTGCCTGTAAGATGTGCAAATAGTACCGCAAAAAAAGCCGCAATAAGCATTATACCTTCCATGGCAATATTTACGACACCAGATCTCTCAGAAAAAGTTCCTCCAAGGGCTGGCAATGCCAATGGTGTTGCCATGGCAAGGGTTGCCGACCACAACTGAGGATTTAATAAAATCTCTTTCATGATGCTAACTCCTCCTTTTTCTGCTTCTTAAACATGGTTTTAAACAATTCAATAATCTTGTCTGCAGCAACGAAGAATATGATAAGCCCTGTTATGACATCTGTTAACTGGCCAGGCACTTGTGCATTAAGCTGCATGTATTGGGACCCTGTTCCAAGTGCAGCAAACAAAAGGGCTGAAAACACAACACCAATAGGGTTGTTTTTTGCCAACAGAGCAACAACTATTGCCGTATATCCGTATCCTGACGTAAAACTGTCGTATAACCTATGCTGAACACCTAAAATCTGAACTGCTCCTGCAAGACCTGCAAATATACCGCTTAAACTTAACGACAAAACGATATTAAATGGAACATTCATACCAGCATATTTTGATGCTCTTTGGTTAAATCCAACAGCTCTCATTTCGTATCCCCAAACAGTCTTGTACATAAGCCAATAGACGAAAAGTGCAGCAACCAAAGCTATAACTATGCCATAAGACAATTGCGTGTTTGGAACGATGGTAGGTATCACAGCAGAATTTCTGATAAGCGGTGATTGAGGCACAGAACCTTTTTCCATCATTGGACCAAACTCCAATAGGTAATGGCTAAAATAAATTGCTACATAGCTCATCATCATGGTTGTAATGACCTCATGTGCACCAGTATATGCTTTAGCAAATCCAGGAATTATTCCTCCCCACAATCCTCCAGCGATCATCGCAGCAATAAGTGCAAGAGGTATATGGATATACCATGGAAGACCTTTAAATGAATAGCCTATCCATGTACCTACAATAGCGCCAATCCAATACTGTCCCTCAGCACCTATATTGAAAAGTCCCGCATTAAATGCTATCGCAACGCCAAGACCTGTTATTATAAGCGGAACAGCATTTGCCAGTGTATTTGCTATATTAGGTAATGTTCCAAACGCACCTATAAATAGTGATGTGTACGCAGCTACTGGGTTAAAACCTGTAGCCAACATTATTATAGAACCAATAATGATTGCAATTACAACTGCTAATATTGGCATATAAATACTTTTTAACACTTTACTCATGATCACACCTCAACTTCCTTTGCGTCAATTTGCGAACCTGCCATAAGCAGTCCAATTTTTTCCCTTGTAGCAGATTTACCATCCAATACATCCATTATTACACCATTATGAATTACTCCGATTCTGTCAGACAACGACATTATCTCCTCTAATTCTAATGAAACAAGAAGTATCGCTGAACCTCCATCTCTAAGTTCTAAAAGCTTTTTATGAATGTACTCAATAGCACCGACATCCATTCCTCTTGTAGGCTGAACAGCTATCAAAAGCTTTGGATTAGAACCTACTTCTCTTGCAAGAATTATCTTCTGCTGGTTGCCACCTGAAAGATTGCCTGCTAAAAGAGTATAATCAGTAGGCCTTATGTCGTATTCTTCAACCTTCTTCGATGCGTTTTCAAATACCTTCTTGTACTGTATTACGCCATTTTTCGAATAACGGCTATCTTTGTATTCTTTTAATATTAAATTGTCTGCAACGCTAAACTTCATGATAAGCCCTTCCTGCTGTCTGTCTTGAGGAATGTAAGATATGCCAAGCTTGTACCTCTCTCTCGTAGGCAGTTTTTCAATATCGCTATTTTGGTACTTAATGACACCTGATTTAATCTGCCTAAGTCCCATCAAAGCCTCAATAAGCTCTGTTTGCCCATTTCCATCAATACCTGCCAATCCAAATATCTCTCCACTTCTTATTTCAAAGCTTACGTTTTTCACTTTTTCAATGTTTTGCTCATCTAAAACAGTCAAATCCTTGACTGAAAGCACCACATCGCCAGGTTTGTACTCTGACTTCTCTACTCTTAAGACAACTTCCCTTCCTACCATCAAATTAGCCAATTCTTGCTCATTTGTATCTTTAGTGTTCAGAGTACCTACCGTCTTACCTCTTCTCATTACTGTAACTTTATCAGAAATCTCTTTAACCTCATCAAGCTTGTGGCTGATGAATATGATAGAAATGCCTTGCTCTTTTAATCTCCTCATTATTTCAAACAGTTCTTCCGTCTCCTGTGGAGTAAGCATAGCTGTAGGCTCATCTAAAATGAGAAGCTTAGCATGTCTGTAAAACGCCTTTAGAATTTCTACCCTTTGCTGAAGTCCAACAGATAAATCCTTCACCTTTGCATCTGGATCTATTTCAAGATGATAATTTTTTGATATCTCTCGAATCAATTCATTGGCTTTTTTCTTGTTGTAAGGAATGCCACCAGGTTCAGCACCAAGAACTATATTTTCTGCAACCGTCAAAACCGGTATCAACATGAAATGCTGGTGAACCATCCCGATACCTTTTTCTATAGCTTCATGAGGGCCACTTAGATTTAAAGTTTCACCACTTAGCTTTAATTCTCCAGAGTCAGGTTTATATAATCCATAAATAATATTCATCAAAGTAGATTTGCCTGCACCATTTTCACCTAAGATGGCGTGTATTTCTCCTTCTTCTACTGTGAGATTAACACCATCATTTGCCCTAACCTTAGGAAATATTTTTGTAATATTTTTAACCTCTAATAATGCACTCATTGACATACCTCCTAAAAAGGGGCTGAACTCCGTCAGCCCCTAAGTTAGCCATTATTTCTGTACTTGATCTGAAACTTTTATTGTACCGTCTTTTATCTTATTAGCATATTCATTAACTTTATCAATTATAGATTGTGGAACATCTTTTATTGGCTTTGCATAGCCTACACCATCATTTGTTAAGTCGAAGTACACAAGACCACTCTTGAAGTTGTTATTAAGAGCATTCTTTATAGTCTCGAATGTTGCAACATCAACTTTTTTGAGTGCTGATGTCATAACTGTATCAGGAGCCATATAATTTTGGTCTGCGTCAACACCTATTGCATATACATTCTTTTCTTTAGCAGCATTTATTACACCATCACCAGTTTGTCCTGCAACATGGAATACTATATCTGCTCCTTGGCTTATTTGTGTCAAAGCCATTTGCTTTCCTGATGCCGGATCATTGAAGTTTCCTGTGTAGCTTACAAGTACCTTTGTATCAGGATTTACAGCTTTTACGCCTTGTTGGAAACCTGCAATGTAGCTGTCAACAGGTGGAATCTGCATTCCTCCTACAACACCAACAACGTTTTGATCATTAATCTTTGGATTATTCTTTTCTTTTTCCATCAAACCCGCCATTACACCTACTAAGTATCCGCACTGCTCCGTCTTAAATGTGGCAGATGCGACATTTGGCCTATCAGTAATGTCTGAGTCGATGATTAAGAACTTCGTATCAGGAAATTCTTTTGATACTTGTTCAACTGCATCTTTCATAAGGAAGCCTACAGCTATTACTAAGTTGTACTTTTGCTGAGCAAATTGTGTAAGGTTTGTAATGTAGTCTGTCTGTTGCTTAGATTGAATAAAGTTAGCTGTAACACCAAGCTCACTTTTAGCTTTTTCAAGACCTTGATATGCCAACTGGTTGAAGCTGTGGTCATTTATACCGCCAACGTCTGTTACAAGACCTACTTTAAAGTCTTTGTTCTTCGCATTTTGAGTCGTATTGTTTGACTGAGATGATTGCTGTTTTGTCGCTGAAGAACATCCTGATAAAAGTGATAACGTCAAAACAAATGCCAGCATTAATGAAAGAACTGCACGTAATTTTTTCATTACTTCATCCTCCTATTTTTGATATCGTTTTTCTAATATTTAGCTTTTCAATCTACGTCTGTTGTC
The DNA here is from genome assembly GCF_051201035.1 of Thermoanaerobacterium thermosulfurigenes. NCBI lineage: Bacteria > Bacillati > Bacillota > Clostridia > Thermoanaerobacterales > Thermoanaerobacteraceae > Thermoanaerobacterium > Thermoanaerobacterium thermosulfurigenes. The sequence goes on along the minus strand of NZ_JBPODR010000020.1, from coordinate 30,275 downwards.
TGACATCTAACAACATTATAATTCTAAAACCTTTCATGCACAACATTATTTCTAAGCTTGTATTACAAAATTATCTCACTTTTTCTCAATCTTTCTCACTTTTTCTTGTCTTTTGACACTTTTACACTTAAAGTTATCCATCACAAATTTTTAATGGAAATACTCAGTATTTCGTCCTTTACAGGTTCATACCTTTTTATCAAGTTCTCACATTCTTCAATGGCACTGTCTGCCAGTGATTTGTCTTTTAAAAATTTAGCGTTTACTCTGACATTTATAGCAGCACTTTGAAGCCCTGCAAATAGAAGTAATGCACCAACTGCCGCATCTGATATTGCATTCGGATTGCCATACTGAGCAATAAGCAAAGTAGGTGCAAACCCTTCGCTTAAAAGCCTCGCTAATTTAAGTGGGACATTTATAGCTTTTAAATAAGCTTCATCCAATTTTTGACTTCTTAAAGCCTTTTCTTCATCATTATTTTTAGGCATTTTGATTGCTTTTATAACATCATCGTACGCATTTTTGTCCTCATCTACTAAAGGCATTAACTCTGATATAAGCCTTTCGCATATTTTAAGCCCGCTTTCAATCTCGTCTTTTATATCGCTGTCGTACTCTTCATAGAACTTCCTACCGATTGTGAGATTGTAAACCATTGATGACAAAGCCACACCTAAACTTGCCACTAAAGCAGATACACTTCCACCACCAGGCGCAGGCTTTGAAGATGATACATCTTTTACATATTCTTCTAAAGTTTCGTTTACCAACATAAGTATGCCTCCTTTGTCCTTTTTTCTTAATTATACCTTACTTTCCTCATCTTGAATACCTACTCGTAAATTCTATTTTCTATGACTTTATCATAGCTAAAGTTTTCCATCATCAGATAGTGCTGAGCAGTGTCAAACAACGCTTTAGCAGGTATAAGACCGATAAGTTCACTGCCCACAATATTTACACCATACCTTGACGCTTCGTTTTTAATGACTTCAAAAACCCTATACAGTGGCGTCTTCTCAAAGTTTGTAAAATTCATCGAAACTTGTACAACATTTCGCTCCTTCAAATCTACTCCCATCGCCTTTAAGTATCTGAAGCCTCCTGAAGAATGCCTTATTGCTTTCGCTATTTTCTTTGCAATGTCTACATTACTTGTACCTAAATTTACATTGAAAGCTATCAGAAAATTTCTTGCGCCTACAACAGTGACGCCGCTTTTTTCATTCATCACACGCGGTCCGTAGTCAGGAACCCAATCAGGCATTTTTATTTTTTCAAAAAAGCCTTCATATCCACCTCTCCTTATGTCCTCAAGGTTTCTCCTTAATGGGTTTCCCTGAGCTTCTTCATAAAGATATACAGGTACCTTAAGCTCTTCCCCTATGCGCCTTCCTACATCTTTTGCTATCGCTACGCATTCATCCATAGTGACATTCTTAAGAGGCACAAATGGCAAAACATCTAAAGCCCCAACTCTTGGATGCTGCCCTTTATGATACCTCATGTCAATTAATTCCGAAGCTTTTTTGGCCACATTAAAGGCAGCTTCTTTTACTCCATCCACATCTCCACAAAATGTTATGACAGACCTATTGTGGTCTTTGTCCATAGTATAGTCTAACAATTTAACGCCATTTACAGATGTCACTTCTGCCACAAGTGCTGCAACCTTTTTTTGGTCTCTACCTTCGCTGAAATTCGGAATACACTCTACGATTTTATCCATATTTACCTCCACTATCACAAATTTAATAATTATTTCTCGAATTGAGAATATAATAAAGCACATATTTTTTCAACAATTGCGATAAAAAAATACGGATCAGAAGATCCGCATTTACAGAATATTAATGTAGTCATCAAAAGAACCGTCGTCAAGGCAACATTCTATAATATCTCTGCCCAGTTTTGACAAATCCGGCGTCAAATATTTTTTAAGCTCTTGTTTAAAGAAATCAGTCAATATCTTTGCACCCTTCATAAATGCTTCTTCACCCACTTCAGGCTGCAAGTGTACTTGTAAGAAATGCTTAGGCATAAATTCGCCATCTATTTTAAGTGATTCCAGAGAATACCCTAATAGAGGGCATTTTGACTCTGTCAACTGATCAGGCCTGAATTTTGCGCCACCGCGCCTTGAGAGATATTCTCTCGCAATCCATTGAGGCATGAATCCGACTTTATAAGCGCCTATATGCTGATTTGGTATCAATACATACCTTGTGGCAGGAGTATTCTGTATTTGCTCCAAGATGAGATTTGCATGTCGTACCATCTTTCCTGTAGCAAATGGCCAGTATGAGCCAACACCTTCACTGCTTAACCCTTCCGTGTCTATGATGCTGGGGTTTGCGTATCCTCTTGGAGCCACTAACCTCCAAAGCCAAGCAATAGATGGTGGCAGCACGTGAAGCACGCCTAATATACCATAAGAAGGATTTTCTTTTGTGCACGGAGGGGTTCTCACTCCAAAGCTTCTTATGTCAACTTCTACAGCATCATCTACCGTATTTGCAATGAATTCCCTTGGCATTATGACTCTTGGGTTAGTACAAGGCTTACCAGGGCTATCTTCTATGTGCTCCCATATTAGGCATGTAGAATTAGGTACCCCATCAATATTAAGGAAAAGAAGCGGCTCTTTGGGATGGATACACAATTTTTCAAGATCAGGACTTGAACCGTACTCTGTAACATGGTCAAGTCTTATAAACCATCCATTCTCTGCGTCTTTGACAACCAACCTCTTGCTTGCATCTTGATATGATGGATGGCACAACGCCATATCATCTGTAACAGGCTGCAGTTCGCTGTTTTCTTTAAGTTCCATGTAGAATTTTTCCTTAGTCACGATGTTAGTGCCAAAATGTATCCTTCCATCCAATTCCCTTGGAAGCTGCTCAGTCATCTCACTTTTTCCGCCACCGCTGGCACCTTCATGCATGATAGTCATTATGTTGTCATAAGGCGTTATAACTCTTACAGTAGATGCATGTGCTGTTATCCACCCTTCTTTTTCACCTACATCCAAAAGAACACTATAAACACCTTTTTTTGCACTTGGACCAGGATATAAGTTATAAGAGAATAGTTCTTGCATGTCTTCAAGCCTGTTATGAACGACTACTTGCTTTCCATTGAAATGGGTATGCCTGAAAGGAGGTGCCACAAATATGATAGAGCATGGTTTAAAGTTCTCACTGATTTTTTCCTTTGGTATAAAACCTTGGATGTCTGCGAGAGCAAGGACAAAAAAGCCCGCATTTTTTGGTGCGATCACCAACGAAGCATATCCTAATCTTTCATCACCAGCCATAAATGGCATTACAATCAAATCCTGCTTCTTTAACCAATTAAAAGTCTCAAGCCTTAAAGGTTCAAAGTCCTCACCAAACCTGTCTTTGTACCTTACCTTATCAGTGTCTTTATCATCAGCTATAACCATGCAGTTTGGTTCTCGCCGCCTCATGTACGGTTCAGGGTAATTTACTGCAAAGCCGTTTTTACACTTTGCAACAGTGGCTTCCACAACTTTCCCTTTCCCTGGTACTTCGTATGAAACTTCAAACGTGTCATTTCCGCTGCCGCCTATCGTCAAATCTAATAGTTCTCTTCTACTTTCAGGAATAATTATTTCTCTTCCACTTCTTAAAATATCAGAAACTTCATCAGGTAGTATAAAGTAATCTAAAATGCCATTTTCCATTTTTTCTATCTCATTCCTTTCACACGATATGAAAATTTTTGAAATAATAGACGTGATATTATGCAGAATTTTAATATTTGAAATATTTTATAAAAGCCACTATCTATCTATAAATTAGATAAATACTGGCTAAGCGGCAAATTTGCAAAGCAACCCTTTCATAGAACCCCCCTATTTACTTTCCTTCAATGTAGAAAAAATTCATGTAATTTATTTTATCATTTTCAAGCATTAAAGTCAATCCCTGCTTAACAAAATACGCAATTAGCCGAAATATTAAATTGTAGATGCTGTGGTACTTTAATTAATATTATATCACATAATATGACCAGCTCATAATTTTATGAATAAAATTTTGTCAAAAAAATATTTTTATATTTTAATCATCTGTGATATAATTATCGTGGAACTGTTATATAAAGTCTAAAGGTATATATATAAGCATTTTCAGAAAACTGTTATATAATTGCTTAATAGCTGTTGTATAACAGTACATATTTGTTTATGCTGTATTATAATAGTTTGCTTATATATCCTTAGATTTAAATATAAATTTAAAAAGAGAGGGGAAATACAATGTCGAAGGTTATGAAAACCATGGATGGCAATACAGCCGCTGCACACGTGGCATATGCCTTTACAGAAGTAGCTGCCATCTATCCTATAACTCCATCATCACCTATGGCAGAGCATGTCGATGAATGGAGTGCCCACGGCAGAAAAAATCTCTTTGGGCAAGAAGTAAAAGTCATTGAGATGCAGTCAGAAGCAGGTGCTGCTGGTGCAGTACACGGTTCTCTTGCTGCTGGTGCACTAACTACAACATTCACAGCATCACAAGGATTACTATTGATGATTCCTAATATGTACAAGATCGCTGGTGAGCTTTTGCCAGGCGTATTCCACGTTAGTGCTCGTGCGCTTGCATCACATGCACTATCAATATTTGGTGATCATCAAGACGTAATGGCATGCAGACAAACAGGATTTGCACTTCTTGCATCAGGCAGTGTTCAAGAAGTCATGGACTTAGCAGCTGTCGCACATTTGTCAGCTATTAAAAGCAGAGTGCCATTTTTACATTTCTTTGACGGATTTAGGACATCCCACGAGTATCAAAAGATAGAAGTAATGGACTATGAAGACTTGAGAAAGCTCATTGACATGGATGCAGTAAGGGAATTCAAAAAGAGAGCATTAAATCCAGAGCATCCTGTCACAAGAGGTACAGCTCAAAACCCTGACATATACTTCCAAGAAAGAGAAGCATCCAACAGGTACTACAATGCTGTACCAGAAATAGTAGAGGAATACATGAAAGAAATAAGCAAGATTACTGGCAGAGAGTACAAGCTATTCAACTACTATGGTGCTCCTGACGCTGAACGCATTGTAATTGCTATGGGTTCAGTTACAGAGACAATAGAGGAAACAATCGACTACTTGCTGAAAAAAGGCGAAAAAGTAGGTGTCGTAAAAGTACACCTCTACAGACCTTTCTCATTTAAACACTTCATGGATGCTATACCAAAGACAGTAAAGAAAATCGCTGTTCTTGATAGAACAAAAGAAGCAGGCGCATTTGGCGAACCACTTTACGAAGATGTAAGGGCGGCATTCTATGAAAGTGAAATGAAGCCTGTTATCGTAGGAGGCCGTTACGGTTTAGGCTCTAAAGACACCACACCAGCTCAAATAGTGGCAGTATTTGATAATCTAAAATCAGACACCCCGAAAAACAACTTCACAATTGGCATAGTAGATGATGTGACATACACATCGCTCCCTGTTGGTGAAGAAATTGAAACAACGCCAGAAGGCACTATAAGCTGCAAATTCTGGGGCTTTGGTTCGGACGGTACCGTCGGTGCAAACAAGAGTGCTATACAGATTATCGGCGATAATACTGATATGTACGCACAAGCATACTTCTCATACGATTCTAAGAAATCTGGCGGTGTAACAATATCCCACTTGCGCTTTGGCAAGAAGCCTATAAGGTCAACATACCTTATAAACAATGCTGATTTTGTAGCATGCCATAAACAAGCTTACGTGTACAACTACGATGTACTTGCAGGCCTTAAAAAAGGCGGTACATTCTTATTAAACTGCACATGGAAACCAGAAGAACTTGATGAAAAGCTACCTGCTTCCATGAAGAGGTACATCGCTAAGAACAACATCAATTTCTACATCATAAATGCAGTTGACATAGCAAAAGAATTAGGACTTGGTGCAAGAATAAACATGATAATGCAATCAGCATTCTTTAAGCTTGCAAACATCATTCCTATTGATGAAGCAGTTAAGCACTTAAAAGACGCTATTGTGAAGTCTTACGGTCATAAAGGCGAAAAGATAGTCAATATGAACTACGCAGCCGTCGATCGTGGAATAGATGCACTTGTTAAGGTAGATGTTCCTGCATCGTGGGCAAATGCTGAAGACGAAGTTAAAGTAGAAAGAAATGTTCCTGATTTCATAAAAAATATAGCAGATGTTATGAATAGACAAGAAGGAGACAAATTGCCTGTAAGTGCCTTTGTAGGCATGGAAGACGGTACATTCCCAATGGGCACTGCAGCATATGAGAAACGCGGTATCGCTGTAGATGTGCCTGAATGGCAGATGGACAACTGCATACAGTGCAACCAGTGTGCATATGTATGTCCACATGCAGCAATTAGGCCATTCCTCCTAAATGAAGAAGAAGTCAAGAACGCTCCTGAAGGATTTACTTCTAAAAAAGCTGTCGGTAAAGGCTTAGAAGGATTAAACTTCAGAATTCAGGTAAGTGTGCTTGATTGTACAGGTTGCGGCGTATGCGCAAACACATGTCCTTCAAAAGAAAAGTCTTTAATAATGAAGCCTTTAGAAACGCAGTTAGATCAGGCAAAGAATTGGGAATACGCTATGTCATTATCTCACAAAGAAAATCCATTAGGAACAGATACGGTAAAAGGCAGCCAATTTGAGAAGCCTTTGCTTGAATTCTCAGGTGCTTGCGCAGGATGCGGTGAAACACCATACGCAAGGCTTGTAACACAATTGTTTGGCGACAGAATGCTTATCGCAAACGCTACAGGTTGCTCGTCCATCTGGGGTGGCAGTGCACCATCTACACCGTACACAGTAAATAAAGATGGTCATGGTCCAGCTTGGGCTAACTCATTATTTGAAGACAACGCTGAGTTTGGCTTCGGTATGGCATTGGCTGTAAAACAACAGAGAGAAAAATTAGCTGATATAGTAAAAGAAGCATTAGAATTAGATCTTACTCAAGATCTAAAGAATGCCTTAAAGTTATGGCTTGACAACTTCAACAGCTCAGAGATAACAAAGAAGACAGCCAATATCATAGTTTCATTGATACAGGACTACAAGACAGATGACGCAAAAGTCAAGGAACTTTTAAATGAAATACTTGATAGGAAAGAATATCTTGTCAAGAAGTCACAGTGGATATTTGGCGGTGACGGTTGGGCATACGATATAGGCTTTGGAGGACTTGACCACGTATTAGCATCCGGTGAAGACGTAAATGTTCTTGTATTTGATACAGAAGTATATTCAAATACAGGTGGTCAATCATCAAAAGCAACGCCAGTAGGCGCTATAGCACAATTTGCTGCGGCAGGTAAAGGAATCGGCAAGAAGGATTTAGGCCGCATTGCAATGAGCTATGGATATGTCTATGTTGCACAGATAGCTATGGGAGCTAACCAAGCACAGACAATAAAAGCTTTGAAAGAGGCAGAAAGCTATCCTGGCCCATCGCTTATAATAGCATATGCTCCATGTATCAACCACGGCATCAAGCTTGGAATGAGCTGCAGCCAGATAGAAGAAAAGAAAGCAGTTGAAGCTGGTTACTGGCATCTATACAGGTACAACCCAATGCTTAAAGCTGAGGGCAAGAATCCATTCATCCTTGACTCAAAGGCTCCAACAGCTTCATACAAAGAATTCATCATGGGAGAAGTTCGCTACTCTTCACTGGCAAAGACATTCCCAGAAAGAGCAGAAGCTTTGTTTGAAAAAGCTGAAGAGCTTGCAAAAGAAAAATACGAGACATACAAGAAGCTTGCTGAACAAAATTAGCTTCACTACAATTAATGAGCGAATTACTTTCGCTCATTAATTTTTATATATCGATTTAATTGCCTCCTTCTAAATTTTTCTCTTGTTTATCTATTTAATGTTTTATATAATTAATGTTATAAACTTACGTAAAAGGAGAGAATGATATGAGAGAAAAGATAAAGATGGCAAATCCTATCGTAGAGCTGGATGGCGATGAAATGACCAGAATCATCTGGCAGATGATAAAAGACATGCTTATACATCCTTTTGTAGAACTGAATACAGAATACTACGATCTGGGTCTTAAAAATAGAGATTTGACAGATGATCAGGTAACTGTTGATGCCGCTTATGCAATAAAAAAGCACAAAGTAGGCGTCAAGTGCGCTACTATAACACCTAATGCTCAAAGAGTCGAAGAGTACAATTTAAAAAAGATGTGGAAAAGCCCCAATGGTACTATAAGGGCTATATTAGATGGTACTGTTTTTAGAACACCTATACTTGTAAATGTAATAAAACCTCTCGTAAAAAACTGGACAAAACCTATAACGATTGCTCGTCACGCTTATGGAGATGTGTACAAAGATGTAGAATACAGAGTAGAAAAGGCAGCTAAAGCAGAATTAGTAGTGACGTACGACGATAATTCAATTGAAAGACAGATAATACACCAGTTTGATGGTCCAGGTATTTTGATAGGGATGCATAACATAGACAAGTCTATAAAAAGCTTCGCAAAAGCTTGTTTCAACTACGCATTAAGTCAAAAGCAAGATTTATGGTTTGCCACAAAAGACACCATCTCAAAAGTATACGACCACACTTTTAAAGACATATTCAATGATATGTACGAAAGTGAGTACAAAGATAGATTCAAAGAAGCCGGAATCGAATATTTTTACACATTGATAGACGACGCAGTGGCAAGAGTCATAAGATCAGAAGGCGGCATGATATGGGCTTTAAAAAATTACGACGGAGATGTAATGTCAGACATGGTTGCTACTGCCTTTGGAAGTTTGGCAATGATGACATCCGTATTAGTATCGCCTGATGGCGACTTTGAATACGAAGCAGCCCATGGAACGGTGACGCGTCATTATTACAAGTATTTACAAGGTGAAGAAACATCTACAAACCCTATCGCTACAATATTTGCATGGACTGGCGCATTGAAAAAGCGGGGTGAATTAGACAATAACAAGCATTTAATGAAGTTTGCTGAAAAATTAGAGGAAGCATCTTTAAAGACAATAGAAGATGGCATAATGACTAAAGATTTAGCTGCAATCTCAGAACTTCCTGATAAAAAGGCTGTAAACACCAAAGAATTTTTAAACGAAATCAAAAACAACCTTGAAAAGTTGCTTTAATTAAGAAATGCTCTTTAGACATTAAAGGGCATTTCTGCCTTTCTAAATATAAATTTTGCGAGGGATACAAATTGGTATTATTAAATGGAATTGAAAGCATTTTACCCATTGTCTTCATCATCGCCTTAGGTTATATTCTTTCGTATAAAAAGTGGCTGGATGAATCTGCATCTGAGCTTTTTTCAAGAATCGTCGTCAAGATCTCCCTTCCATGTCTCATGTTCTACACCGTCATAGAAAATCTTGAAAGAAGTCAGTTGTCTCACATGATATTTGGCTTAATCGCCGCTTTTTTAAGCATTTTAATAACATATGTAATCGCTAATATATTTGTAATCTTGCTGAAATTCGACAGAAAAAAGGCAGGCTTGTTTTCTGCCATATTTGCCTTTTCAAATACGATATTTGTAGGTCTTCCTGTCAATCAAGCTCTTTTTGGCAATAAAGCCGTCCCGTACGTGCTTTTGTATTACGTTGCAAATACAACGCTGTTTTGGACGATGGGGCTTTACAACATAAGAAAAGATGTAGAAAACCCAAATGGAGATTTTTCAATGTATCAGTCATTAAAAAAGATATTTTCTGCACCGCTTTTAGGATACATTGTAGGCATCATCTTCATATTGCTGGGAATAAAAACGCCTCAATTTTTGGTTGACACAGCAAAATACATCGGGCAGCTTACAACACCTCTCTCTATGATCTTTATAGGAATATCCATCTACATGACAGACTTGAAAGATTTTAAGCTTGACAAAAACGTCTTATTTTTGCTTATAGGCCGCATTATAATAGCACCCATCATAACGATACTGGTACTTCACCTTTTCAAACTCAACATTTTGATGGAAAAAGTATTCGTCATTCAAAGCGCTTTACCTGTGATGACGCAAATAGCAATTGTAGCCCATGCCTACAAAAGCGACCAGAAATACCCATCTATAATGATAGCCGCAACAAATCTTCTAAGTTTAATCGTGGTGCCAATATATATGTACATAATAAGCAATATATTTTAAAGGGCAGTTTCTGCCCTTTTTTACTATTTGCCCTCATTTAAGTAATTTAATATATCCTGCTTTTGGCTTTCTGTTATCTTCTTGTCTTTTACAGCTTTTTCAAGGACATTTCTGAATTTTTTGTACCCACTTCCCCTTTTAAATCCTTTCATTCCTGGAGGAAAACCTGTTCCATCCCATTTGTTTACCTTGTCAGTGTATTTTTTAATAATCTCATTTGCCTTATCCTGTGAAATCTTCCCGCTTTGCACTTTCTTATTTAAAGCAGAAGTAAAATCACTGATAAGCTTCTGCCGCTTTTGAGAAAGTGTCAAACTGTTAAGCTCTTTTATATATTGTTCTTTTTCATTTATCTTCGAGACCATGCTGTCGTACTTTTCTTTGCTTATTTTACCTTGGTTGTACTTTTCAGTAACCTTCGCCTTTATATCCTCCAATTTTTTTATTGGATCTACTTTATTTGGAGCAGCAGTTGAAATGATACTTTGCTGTGGTAGTACAGTTTCATCTGCCAACGCTACCGTCGAAAAAAGCATAACACCAAGCATTGTAGCCGCCAACAATCTCTTGTATTTTATCATCGTTCATTTACCTCCTTCTGCGATATTGCGTAAAATTGTCTAAATAAAATCTGCACCTCCTTTTTCATTTACTATTATGTCCTGAAGTTGTGTCAGATTTTTGTTAAATCGATTAACAATTTGTAAAAGTTTTATGTTAAATTTTAGTGAATTTTTGAATAATATCATCTTCTTGAAGAAAAATAAATAGTAAATAACGAGTTTAGGAGGAATAAGATGAAAACATTAAGAAAAATCATATCCATAGCTATAATTGCAGTTTTGGCTTTAAGCCTTGTTTCATGCAAAACTATGACAAAGCCATCGACTCAAAAGCCAAAGCCTCAAACTACACCCAAGGTATCTTACAAAGATGGTACATACACAGGTGCTGGTCCAAAATGGTCTGAAGGCAGTGAAGATGCTACAGTCGTAATAAAAAATGGAAAAATAACAAGCATAACATTAAGGCGCTTAGATAAAAGCGGAAAAGAAATAAATTACGACAAATGGACAGGTCAAAAAGATCCAAAGACAGGCAAAGTATATCCTAATTTAAAAAAGTTCAGAGTCGATATGGCCAATGAGATGATCAAAAAGCAAACTTACAATGTTGACACAATAGCAGGTGCCACAGTGACGACTACAAACTGGAAGATAGCTGTCAAAAACGCCTTAGAAAAGGCAAAAAAATAATACTTAAAAATGATTATAAAAAGGCATTAAAATGTGATAGTAAATCGCATTTTAATGCCTTTTTTATATGATGCCTTGTATGTTTACGACAAATAATATAAAATGAAATATATGGGAGGAGGAGTTGAAATGCAGGCAATCGAAAAGGCCAAAAAATTTTACTACGATGAATTAAATGCAAAACAGTTGTACTCTTACCTTGCAAAAGTAGAATCTAAAAAGGAAGTAAAGGAGTTATTTGAGGAACTGTCAAAGATTGAGGCAAATCATACGAAGTTTTGGTATGACTTTTTAAGCGATAGAGGTGTAAAGCTAAAACCAAAAGTGCGCGCTAACAGTCTGTGGTTTTATAAAATTCTACGGACACTCCTTGGAAGCCGCCTTTTTATAATACTTTTAGAGATGCAGGAATCAAACAGCACTGATGAATACTATGAATACTACAAGGACCCCATTCTAACAGAATCAGAGCGTCAAGGTCTCGCTTTAATCATAGAAGATGAACTAGAACATGAAAAAAATTTAGGCAACCAAAACAAAGAAGCAAATTTCTCCAATATACGAGACTTTATACTTGGCATGAACGACGGATTGGTAGAAATATTAGGAACTGTCACAGGCCTTTCGGCTGTGTACCAGAGCAAACCGCTTATAGTCGGTGCATCTGGCCTTGTGGTAGGTATTGCAGGCGCATTGTCTATGGCAATAGGCGCATATACATCTGTAAGATCTCAAAGACAGGTAAATGAAGGCATCAAAAGCAAGATGGAGCTTCTATTTAACGTATCAAAAAATAGAGCTAAAGAAGAACTTCTAAACAAGTTAAGTGAATCAGGCATACCTGACGATATAAGTCAAGAAATCGTAGAAAAATTAGGCGACAACGAAAATGCCATGGCAAATTTGCTGGTGGAAGAAGTAAAAGAAAATGAGATAAAATCAGCTTTGTACACAGGCTTGGCGTATTTGGTAGGACTTTTCTTTCCCGTCATTCCCTACTTCTTCATCACTTCATCATCGGTATTAGCATTGATTCTCTCTGTGATTTTCGCCGCTATAGCACTTTCTATCGTAGGTATGGTAGTTTCAATAGCCTCTGAAAGCCTATCCATAAAAAATAAAATACTCGAGATGGTATTGTCAGGTTTAGGAGCGGCAGCGCTGTCTTACCTATTCGGAACTTTTGTGCAGTTTGTATTCGGCATTAATGCGTAGTCATTAATGCCTTTTTATCTTTTTTAGATAAAACGACACAAAAACAGTGTATGTGTAATCGTAAATGACAAACGATATCTGTAGCAAAACAAAGACCATAACTATAAGATAAGAGCCTATAAATATATTTACAGCAAACACAAATTTAAACACGAAATAAATTACGGATAAAGATAGGTTAAATACAATAAGCTTTAAGACGTATTCCAAAAATCTATTTAACGAAAACCTCTCTATGTATGACTTTACAATGCCGTAAAATCCAAAAAAGCACGCATAATAAAAAGCTATCAACTTGTTTGGTATCAATATAAATGACAACAATGATGTAGCAATATAAAACACTGCTCCTACATTAGCATTTGCTTCTATGACCATTATAGATGTAGAAAATGACGATAAAACCAGCAGAAAAAGTCTACTTGTAGGCATTGCCGCAGAGATGAAAAGCAAAATCACATTTACAGCAGCAAGCATACCTCCTAAAGAAAGCGACCTCTCTCTTGACATAAAATCAACTCCCTAAAAGCATCTAAACATATCTCCGCCCATACATTCGCAGCATGTGTCACAAGCCCATATAGCAAAAAGAGTCTGACAGCAATCATCGTTCATCGTTCTTCGGTAAACATCACCTTGGTAAACACCTCTTTGCATCTCCATGTTGTTTAATGCTTCACGGTACTCAATATTGCCAGGATCCATGTTTACTGCCGTCCTAAAGCAGTTATAAGCTTCCCCAAATCTTCCCCTCCTGTAATTTACATGGCCATAAAGATAATACCACTGCGCACTTCTATCAGCCATTCGATTTAAGATAGCTTCTGCAGCGTACAAGTCATTTCTGTTAAGGGCATTTATTACTTCATAATACATGGAACTACTATCGCTGTACGAGCCATTACCACTGTCATAAGTTCTATCATTGGCGTAATCGCTTCTAAAAGATTCTCCTTCCATTATAGCCTTATATGCATCGTTAATCTCCCTCAGTTTCTCCTCTGCCAAATCTTTAAGTGGATTGTCAGCATACTGGTCAGGATGATATTTTTTTACCAGTTCCCTGTATGCTTTTTTAACTTCTTCAATTGATGCTCCTTCTTTAAGTCCTAAGACTTCGTACGGATTTTGCATGATTTATCTCCTTCCATAACTCTCATAAATTCCATGTAAAGTCCAATTCTAAAAATATTGTCGATTATTCCAACATTCTTTTTTAACTTCAACTGTTCATACAATTTAACTATCGTAGAAAGCGTAAAAGTCAAATTAAATTTTGTCCACTCTTTGATTTCCTCTAACATAGGTTCTAACTCATCTTCCTGCATTTTGTCATAAGAAAGATTGTACTGGTATATAAAAGGATTGTAAGTGCCATTTTCTAAATCATTCTTCAAATCGTCGTAGGCATCTAAAATATACACAAATCTTCCTAAAAGATACGCAATTTGGCCGACTTTGGCATAATCTTCATCGCCAATTTTTAGGTCATCAATTAAAAACACTTCTTTCATGACATTGGCAAATGGTTCAGAAGCTACATCAACAGATGAACACTTCTTCTCTTCCAAGCTTTTTAAGACTTCTAAATACCCTTTTATTTTTTCCGCCTTTTTAGAATATGACTTATAAGACTTTCTAAATTTTGTCTTAAAAAAAGGCTCTAATAAAGCTGCGTTTAAAGATTTATCATCTTCTTTGTCATCCAAAAATTTATAGTACATAAGTATGGCATTCATATCTGCCGCATAAGCAATATACGGGTTTTCTTTAATAATAGGCTTTTTCTTAAATGGATTCGCCACACAGCTTTCTTCTCTTATGCATATCTCCTCGTCAGACAAAGCCGATAAAAAAATTGCAAGATACGTAAGCTCATAGTTTAAAGTCAATCGGCTTATCTCGCCATATTTTCTTCCGATTTCCTTGCAAAGGCCACAGTAATACGCCTTAAAAACATCATAATCTTTTATCTTCATCTCAGGTTTGTATGGCTTTATATATCCAAACATAGCATCTTCCTTAAAAAAATAATCCTGATTTTATTTTATCAGGATGTAAAAGCTATTTCAAATTAAATGTATATTAAGTCTATCCGATCATGCTTTTTATCTTGTCATTTTTATCTATGTACAAAAGCAATGGCAATCCCAGCACATAGCACGCTATCATCTCACCTAATCCAACCCATAGCATCGAAGCTACAAGAGGAAGTTTGTAAAGGAAATTTAATTCTATTCCGATGATGATTCCATTTATTACAACTGGCGGCAACGGTGCTAAATATCGCTTATACCTAAGATTCGATTTGCCAATATAGTACGTTATTACAGCACTAATTAGCGTCGCTAAAGAACCAAAAACCACATCGAATATTCCATTCCCGCCTATCATATTTGCAATTATACACCCAACAAAAAGCCCAAAAATCGAATACGACGAAAAGAAAGGCATAATTGTAAGTGCTTCAGCAACCCTTACTTGTACTTGACCATAGCTTATAGGCGCAAGAGCCACTGTGACGACTGCGTACACTGCAGCAATCAATGCTCCGTAGACTATCTTCTTAGTTTTACTGTTCAATTTTATCTCCTCCGTAGTTTTGTTTATAGACAGGATTTTGCGAACTGTCTTTACTCTATTATACAGTTAAACGGCTATATGGTCAAACAGTTTAACGCCGTCTATCATTTTAAAATGTCCATCAAATGAGAATATCATCATATCATTTTTAATCGATAAATAAGCGATAAGTACATCTGATAGTGGTATGGTTTTGCCATCTCTCCTTAACTTAAAAGAAAGCTTTCCAATCTCAATCCAATCTTTATAATCACATGATACCGTCGGTATCGAATCAATATACCTTTCAAGCATCCCTCTCTCTTTTTCTGTCTTCACTCCTTGAAAAAGTTCAGCAATTATAAGGCCTGTTATATAGACTTTGCCCTGCAAAAGCATATCATCGATAATCTCAACAATCTCTCGTTTGTCCCTAAAATATTCTATCCATACAGATGTATCAACAAGTATATTATCTTTCATCGATTTCCATGCTCCTTAATCTTTCAATATCTGAAGAATCTACTGCAAAGTTTATCTTTCCTTTAAGTTTCATCAAATGCTGCAATTTTTTCATCCTTATGGCATCCTTCAACGCCTCTTCAACAGCTTTCGACCTGTTGTTCGTCTCATACAGCATTTCAGCTTCTTTGAGAATATCCTCAGATACATTTATTGTCGTACGCATATCATCATCTCCTTCATACTTATAATACATCAATATGTTATGATAATCAAGATGATAAATTTAATCTTAAAATTATTCATGCTTTATCTGAACTTTTTTAAACACCTACAACTTTATGGCGCTCATTAGATACATCGAAACAGCAATCACAAGCTCTGCAAATTCATTGACAGCACCTAATGTATCACCTGTCATGCCACCTATTCTCATGGATATGTACTTAGTGATAATATACGTGACAATTGATGATACAGCTAAAAGCTTCAGTAATGCTGTGAAATGAACAAAATATATACCTATAACTGATGTAAACAATAAGCTTAATATTAACTCCACCATAGATATTTTCCCTATGATAAGTCCTCCCAGACCTTCTCCACCTCTTGCCGATTTCGATACATACGCTGCTAAAATTATGGAAAAACGTCCAACGAGAGGCATCAATATCAATGTAGAATATATGAGATTACTCTTGATGTCAGTTAAAAACAATATCTTCAAAATTATTAAAAAAACCAAAGCGAGAACTCCATTCGTCCCAAGCCTTGAATCCCTCATTATCTCAAGCATTCTATCACGACTTCTGTTGCTAAAAAGGCCATCGAATGTATCTGCAAACCCATCGATGTGCATAGCACCTGTCAGAATGTACGATGATGCTACAGCTACTGTGATAGCTATTTCCCGGGGAAATATATTTTTAGAAACAAAAAACATGAAACTTGCAACAGCACCAATAAATCCTCCTACAAGTGGGAAATATTTGACCATCTTGTGAAAGTCATTTCTATCTGCATCAATTTGGATATTAATAGGTATCCTTGTCATAAATTGAAACGATAATATAAAAGCTTTTATCTCATCCATCATTTTCTCATCACATCACCGCAAGCTATTATCTTTTATTTCTAAGGGTATGCCTGAAACCATAAAGTAGACATAATCAGCATTCTCAGCAATTTTTTTGTTCATTCTACCTGATATGTCCCTAAATATCCTTCCCAATTTATATTCCGGGACAAGTCCCATTCCAACTTCATTTGTCACGACTATTACATCTTTATCCTTCTCTTTAGAGGCTTTTATCAAGCCATCAACTTCCCCGGTTATTTTTTTTTCAGCTCTTACTACATCTTCTATATCTTTCTCTTCCCACGTCATATCAATTTCTAACAGGAGATTGGACACCATCACTGTCAGACAGTCTAAAAGCACAGCTTCCTTATCTGTGCTTCTTATTATATCAGAAATGCCTTTGTAAGCTTCTGCTGTTTCCCACTCCTTTGGCCTTCTTTCTCTGTGCCTTCTAACTCTTTCTTTCATCTCATCATCAAACGGTATAGATGTAGCTATGTAAAGTACGCTGTAACCGCCGTATTTCACAGCAAGACTTTCTGCAAACTGGCTTTTGCCAGACCTTGCACCACCTGTCACCATAATCAAAGCCAATAAAAACACCTTCTTTCGGAAAAATCATTTTAAAATTTCTTTTATAGCTTCTACCAATTTTACATTGTCATCATGGCTTTTTACAGCCACTCGAAAATACCTATCGTCCAAATACCTGAAATTTGAAGCATCTCTTATCAGTATCCCTCTTTTTAATAATTCTTCTTTTAAATCATTAACTCTCCGGTTCTTCAGCTTTAAAAGCATAAAATTGACTTGCGTATCAAAAACGACTAATCCATCTATCTTTTTAAGCTCATTCGTCAAATAATCTACTTCCTCTTTTATGTATTTTCTTGTATTTTCCATAAATTTGACATCAGCAAAAATCTTTCTTCCTGCTGCATCAGCAAAAACATTTACCGTCCAAGGCTCTTTATAAGCTTCCAATCTCTTTATCAAATTTTCACTTCCAAAACCGTATCCTAAGCGCAATCCTGGCAGACCAAAAAATTTGGTGGCAGCTCTTATGATAAAAAGATTATCGTAGTCATTTATGAGATCTAAAGACTGGTATTCCTCATAATCGTATATAAATTCCATAAACGCCTCATCTATCATCACTGGCAAATCAAGCTTTTTCGCTTCCTTCACTATGTATTCCACATCTTTTCGCTTTATTGCTTTTCCTGTAGGATTATTTGGATTTCCTATGATGACAGAATCTACTTCTTTGAAGCAGTTTACTATTTCATCTGCATCAATCACGTATCCATTTTTTTCAGGAATTTGGTAGTAGAAAGGATTTCCCCCTAACAAAGTGACTGCTCTTTCGTATTCCAAAAAAGCAGGTGATGGTATAAGGGGCTTTTTCAGAAAAAATGCTCTAACAAAAAGGTAAATAAGTTCAGAAGCACCATTGCCAACTATTATATTTTCACTTTTCAGCCCTGTATATTTTGAAATAGAATTTTTCAATTTTGTGTAGTTTACATCAGGGTACTTTGTCAAATCCACAATATCAATGGAATCTTTTATACACTCCGGAAAGCCAAGAGGATTTATGTTTGAACTAAAATCTATCACATCTTTATCGTAAACATATATATTGCCACCATGTTCGTATTTATCCATTCAATTCACCTCAAAATAGTCTTCCTAACCGAATAAATGGCTTGTCTAAGAGATTTTTAACTATCTGCCTATCATCTTCTTTGTAAACTACAATGCAACATGTGGAAGGTCCACCTGACTTTCCATCATCAATCTCGTCATCGTATTCTCTTAATAAATTCAGTCCAGAAGTAAATTTAAGCACATCAAGTTCATATTTTATTCCCTTTGATCCTACAGGAATGGCTTCTGCTATTTCGCCGCATCTAAATATTTTCACATAATCTTTAAGGGAAAGAATATCGTTAAAATGCAAAACCTCTTGTCCAACACGGGGGTAACCAAAAAGTCCTACTTCCATGCCTGCCATAGCCTTTCTCACTTTTAAATCCTCTTTCGCTGCCCTTCCAATAACTGTCACGCCAACACCTGTCATCGTTGAAGGAAAATTTTCCTCTGTGCTGCCAGTTAAAGCAACGTCATATATCTCATTTTCAACAAGCTCTTTTTTTATTCCATCTATGATCTTAATACCAGTGGGATTCATTTCATTTGATAAGGCATCTGATATTGCGATTGGCCAAGCACCAACACATAGAAGCTCTGACAAAGCGACTTTAATGGCTGCTCTTCCTACCATCTCAGCATCTACCTTTAAAACATCATTTTCCTTTTCCCCGATTGCACCTGTGCTGTCACATGATACGGCGAATGCAACATCGCCTTCGTGTATGATTAAAACATCCCTGTACTTCTCTATCATATGCATCTATCACCTTTTTATCATTTTTAAAACTGTCTTATAAATGATAGACGCTAAAAGGACATTTGTAAAAGATGCAATAGTAAGAGGTAACACCATCTGAATGAAAAATCCCCAACCGTACTGCGGTACAAAGATAAGTGTCGCAACAGGCCCATTTAATATGGTACCAACAGCGACCGCTACATAGCTGTTAAACTTCTTATACACCAGTGAATAAAAATATGCACATACAGCCATCGACACAGCAATGATAATGTGATTTGGTATTCCAAGCGGAAAACCAGATGTAAGTGCAGTAAAAATGTGGCCTAAAGAAATGACGATTGCTCCTATGTAGCTTCCGAAATAAAGAGATGCAAAATAACCCGGCAGTGAATCAAACGCCACCGTATTGTAAACTTTAATCATGGCACCAACGGCACTCATGGCAATAAGCATAGCCACAAGTGTCAATGTTTTAACATTTTTAATCGTTGTTGTTTTTGTATTCATCTATATACCTCCTGTTAATATTGTTTTAAAAGCAAAGAATAAAATAAGCCCCAGAAAAGAT
This sequence comes from Thermoanaerobacterium thermosulfurigenes, assembly GCF_051201035.1. NCBI lineage: Bacteria > Bacillati > Bacillota > Clostridia > Thermoanaerobacterales > Thermoanaerobacteraceae > Thermoanaerobacterium > Thermoanaerobacterium thermosulfurigenes. Next base: position 10,540 of record NZ_JBPODR010000020.1, on the reverse strand, counting down.
GTCATATACATTATCTTTACAGTATCTTTGATGTGGTTCAATTCAGGTGCTTCTTTGCCATCTCCCAACTTCGGTTTCAGTTCAGGCTTTCCAAAATAGTAGTTAAGCCCTCCTAACTCCACATTTAGCGCACCTGCAACAGCAGCTTCCCCATGTGCACTATTGGGACTTTCGTGCTTTAATCTATCCCTTTTTAAAATGCGGAAGCTATTTTTATAATCATATCTCAGCAAAAATGATGATGCTACAATCAAAAGCCCTGTTATCCTGGCTGGCAGGAAATTCAAAATATCGTCAAGCTTTGCAGAAGCATATCCTATGTTTAAATATCTTTCATTTTTATAGCCAACCATCGAGTCAAGTGTACTGGAAGCCTTGTAGGCCAATGCCAACGGCGCACCGCCTATAAAAGCGTAAAACAAAGGCCCAATTATACCATCAGATATGTTTTCCGCCACTGTCTCAACAGCACCTCTTATGATATCACTGTAGCCTAAATTTTCCGTATCACGGCTTACAATGAAAGACAACATCTTCCGAGCTTCAAAAATGTTGTCTTTTTTAAGAGGATTGTATACTCTCATAGCTGATTTCGCTAAATCATTAGTTGCAAGGCAAGTATAGATGAGAAGCATATCTAAAATCTTGCCCAAATAAACATTTATTTCTTTCACAATGTAAATGATAAAGTACCCGCTTATATAGCTTGTAAAGACAACAATGGCACACAAGAAATAACCGGCGATTCTTTCTTGCCTTTCAGTTTTAGCAATCTTTCTAAATTTGCACTCTAAAAAGCTGATTAGTCTTCCCATGAGTCTTACTGGATGAGGATATCCTGGCGGATCGCCTATCATTAGATCTAAAAAATATGCAGCTATCACTTCCATATCAGATACTACCTTTCATTATCTGGTAAATTTTATTTATGTCTAAGCTTTTTCTTACTACATCTGCCAACCTGTCGTACTCTCTTTCTTTAAATTTCCTGTAGTCTTCAATGTAATCTATATCTTTTAACCCCTTTGAGCTTCTTAAAATATTTACAAGTCTCCTTGTGAACTCCGTGTTTTCAAATATTCCATGCATATACGTACCAAACACTTTCCCGTCACTGCTTACACATCCGTCACTGACAGATATTTTTTCATCGTTTCTTGTAATGATATTGGAAAAACTTTTTTCTCCTGTAGAACTTATGCCCATGTGTATCTCGTATCCATTTACAAATAGCCCCTTAATTGGTGATAAAAAATCAGGCAAATCATCGGAAATTTGGGCTTTAACTTGTGTTGTGATCTTTTCATGTGAAATAACTGTCTCTACATCTAATAATCCTAAACCTTCCATCTCACTAACAGGCCCTTCTATGTGTTGTGGATCCAATATCCTTTTTCCCAGCATCTGATATCCTCCACATATGCCGATTATAAGCTTTCCCATTTTTCTCAAATTCAAAATCTCATGATGAAGTCTGGCATCTTTAAGTGCTTTAAGATCTCCTATCGTATTTTTCGTACCTGGTATTATCAATACATCGCAGTCGCCGATTTTCTCCCCTTTATTTACGTACTTTACATTTACATCTTGAATCTTCTTCAATGGTTCAAAATCAGTAAAATTGGATATGTGTGGAAGATTTAAAATCGCAATATCAATAGCCCCACCGCTTTTTCTCCCGTAATAAGCATCTGTCGCACTGTCCTCCTCATCAACATATACATCCGTGTAAGGAACTACACCGATGACATCTTTTTTAATTATGTCCTCCAACATCTTTAAGCCTGGCTTTAATATCTCTAAGTCGCCTCTAAATTTGTTTATTATGACTCCTTTTACCCTTTCTCTTTCATCATCATTTAAAAGCAATAGTGTGCCTGCAATAGACGCGAAGACACCGCCTTTATCTATGTCACCTACTATCAATACCGGTGAATCCACCAACTCCGCCAATCCCATATTTACAACGTCTTTTTCTCTAAGATTTATCTCGGCAGGACTTCCAGCACCTTCAATCACTACTATGTCGTACGACTGGCTAAGCTTGTCAAAATCCTCTTTTATCATGCTTAAAAGTTTCGGCTTGAATTCCTGGTAATAAGATGCATCCATGCTATCATAAACTCTGCCTCTTAGTATAACTTGACAATTTTTGTCTGAGCTTGGCTTTAAAAGTATAGGATTCATAAGCACCGACGGTTTTATTCCTGCAGCTTCAGCTTGTACAGCTTGTGCTCGTCCCATCTCCAAACCCTCATCTGTTATAAAAGAATTAAGAGCCATATTTTGTGACTTAAATGGTGCCACCGAATATCCGTCCTGCTTAAATATCCTGCAGAGAGCAGCCACCAACAAGCTTTTCCCAACAGATGATGCCGTACCTTGAAGCATTATCTTAAATGCCATACTTTCCCATCTCCCGACCATAATCTTTGCAATGGCTTATAAATCTTTCTACAGCATTTGGGTATTTCAATAAGTTGATGTGAACATAAGTACCTAAACAATTTTTGTACACATATCCGCACGGCCACTTTTCTTCAGAATGTGGTTTATGCACTTCATATGCAAAATCATCGTGTATCCCTGACATCTTCGAATTGTGAAAAACATGACCAAAGATGACATCTCCTTTTTTAAATAACACATTGTCCTTTACAACTTCTGCCTCAGCGTAGCCAAAATTGACTAACCTTTTCGTCATGATGGCATCTAAATCGAATATTCCTACCATGTTGTATCCATCTCCATTTAGATCAACGATTTTTTTCGCAAGGTACATAAAACCACCGCATTCCGCATAGACCGGCATTCCCTTTTCAATGCTTCCTTTAATTGAAGATAACATGGAATGATTTTTGCTTAATCTTTCAGCAAAAACTTCCGGAAATCCTCCACCTAAGTAAATTCCAACTGCATCTTTAGGAATAACATCGTCATGCAGTGGACTAAATGGTATTAACTCTACTCCTGCATCAATCAATGAATCTAAGCTATCCTGATAGTAAAAATTAAACGCCTCATCGTATGCAAATGCAATCTTGATATCTTCTTTTGTCTTTGCTGCCGCTTTTCCATCGTTTAAATCATCTTTTTTCAATTCCACATCGCATGAATCGAGAATGCCATCTACATCTATAAACTCACCTATTCTGTCGTACAAAATGCTGAAATTGTGCTCTCCCTTTGTCTCGTATATAGGCATAAGACCAAGATGTCTCTCGGGTAGACTTATCATATCATCTTGTGGAAGATATCCAAATGCCTTTATACCCAAATCTCTTTCGATACATTCTTTTAAAAGCTTATAGTGTTTTTCGCTGCCGACTTTATTGAAAATTACTCCTTTAATCTTTACATCTTTATCATATTCTATATAGCCTTTAACTAAGGCAGATACACTTGCGGCAATTCCAGATGCATCAACGACAAGTACGACAGGTAAGCTTAAAAGTTTTGCCACATGAGCACTGCTGCCATAGCTTGTATTATTGATTCCGTCGTACATGCCCATGACGCCTTCTACTAAAGCTACATCTACAGATAAAGCGTGCTTTAAAAAGGACTTTTTTACGTAATCATCTCCAAGCATGTAAACATCCAAATTATACGCGGAATTTCCAGATGCAAATCTGTGATATGCTGTGTCTATGTAATCAGGTCCTATTTTAAACGGAATGACTTTGTACTTTTTAGAAAGATATCCTATTATACCAATAGTAATAGTAGTCTTACCTACACCAGAATGAGTTCCAGCTATCATAAATGCTTTACACAATTTTTAAACCATCCCCTTGTCTTTTTGAAATAACAATAAGAGGTGTATCTGTAATGGGATTTCTGATTACATGTGCATCCACAGAAAAAACCATCTTTATATTTTCTACAGTTATAACTTCATTTGGCGTCCCCATTGATATAATCTCTCCATCTTTCATAAGCAGAATAAAATCACAAAATTGAGATGATAAATTGATGTCATGAAGAACAGAAAACACGAGTATTCCCTTTGCGGTCAATCGCTTAAGTATTGAAAGCACTTCTACTTGATATTTTACATCTAAATGTGAAATCGGCTCATCCAATAACAAAATCTTAGGCTCTTGAGCCAATGCTCTTGCAATATAAACCCTTTGCCTTTGACCACCGCTTAATTCATTTACATATCTATCCTTAAGATCCCATGTGTTTGTAAGAATCATAGCTTCTTTTACGATGCTTACATCTTTTTCGGTCTCTCTTTGAAACCTCCTTAAATAAGGTGTCCTTCCCATCATCACAACATCGTAAGATGTAAATTCAAAGTCAAAATACAAATCCTGTGGAACATAGCCGATAATCCTCGCCCTGTCTTTCGAACGCATTTTGTGGACACTTTTGTCCATCATAAATACATTGCCTCTGCTGGGCTTCAAATAACCTGAAATGTTCTTCAAAAGAGTTGTCTTGCCAGAACCATTGCTTCCCAATATGCCAACCATTTCATATCCATCTATCTTAAAATTTACACCTTTCAAAGCCTGAATATTGCCATAACTATAATGGAGATCTTCAACATTTACTATTGTCATTTCACTTAACCTCTTTATTTTTATTTTTGACAAGAAGGTATAAGAAAAACGGACCACCACAGGCAGCAGTTATTATGCCAACTGGTATTTCTACAGGAGCCATCACAGTCCTCGCCAGTGTGTCAGCTAACACCAAAAACGCTGCACCTACAATACCGCTAAAAGGAACTAAAAATCTGTTGTCAGAGCCTACAATAAGCCTTGATATGTGTGGCACTATAAGCCCTACAAATCCAATTATACCACCTGCTGAAACAGAAGAAGCCGTTATTAAAGACCCCACAATCAAAATAATTTTCTTTACTCTTTCAGTATCTATTCCCAAATGCTCCGCAATCTCTTCACCTGTCATAATCACATTGAGATCTCTTGAAAACACGTATAATGTTATACACCCAATGAATATGATTGGAACTGTGTAAAAAATTTGCTCCCAACTAATAAGACTAAATCCACCCATGGTCCAAAAGATTATTTGAGACATTTCATCATGATTTAAAAGCATCATGAGAGAAATAATAGATGACATAAAAGCACTGATGGCAATGCCTGCAAGAAGCATCGTCTGCATTTTAATGTAATGTCCTCTTTTGGATATGATGTATACTACGTAAATAGTCATGAGAGCAAACGCAAATGCAAAAAATTGAAGACCAAGAAGCCCAAACCCTAAAACGATAGCAATAGATGCTCCAAATGCAGCTCCTGATGATATGCCTAAAACATAAGGATCTGCCATAGGATTCTTCAAAAGTCCTTGAAAGAATGTACCTGCCACAGAAAGTCCCATCCCAGTGAAAGCAGCTTCAATAATCCTTGGGAATCTGAGATTCAACAATATCATCTTGTCTGTAGCATTGCCAACGCCAAAAATGACATCAATAATGCTTTTTAATGGCATTTTGACTGCACCCACTGATGCAGAAAACATCAAGGATGCAATCAAAACCATTGCAGAAATTATCAAATAAAAGCTTTTTCTCACTTTCAATTTATTTAAATGCCTCCGGATGCAAATCTTTTGCAATTTCTTCTAATCCTAAGACAATTCTATTAGATGGCTTAGTGACAATGTCATCGTTGGAGATTATAAATATTTTGCCATCTTTCGCCGCTTTTGTATCCTTATAACCTGCCATATTTTTTATTTCATTAGCGTTTGCAGCATGTGGTGATGTGATTATCACATCAGGATTTTTCTGTACTAGTTTCTCCATGCTGTACTGTGCCCATCCGTTTGCATCGCTGGCTACATTGTTTCCACCAGCCAATGTTATAAGCTCATCGATGAATGTTCCCTTGCCAGCCGTCCAGTTCCCATTTGTATCAACAACATAAAACACATTTACTTTCGGCAAATCCTTCACTTTATCATTGATCTCTTTAATTTTATCTTTCATGCTGCTTATTATTTCATTTCCCTTTTCTACATTGCCTGTTATCTCACCTAATATCTTTATTGAATCATATATCTGGTTTATGTTTTGCGCTTCTAATACCACCACTGGTATGCCTGATTTCTCGATAGTCTCCATCTGGTCCTTCCCAGAAAGATTTGATGCAAAAACTATATCAGGTTTCTGAGCCATTATAGCTTCAATATTAGGCCCTTCATATCCTCCAACTTTCGCAACACTTTTTACCTCCGGCGGATAATCGTCGTAATTAGTAACACCAACAACATTTTTGCCAGCGCCAATTGCGTAAATCAGCTCGGTCGTTGATGGAGATAATGATACGATCCTCTTAGGCTCCTTTTTTATCGTAACTTGCCTACCCATAAAATCAGTAATTTTCAATGGGAATGTAGCCTTAACTTCCGTCTTCACAGAATTAGCATTAGTAGATGCTTTTTCCTTTGTAGTTTGAGAACATGAAACAAGACTTAATGAAAGAACTGCTACTATGATGAAAACTACAATATTTTTAATCCACTTTTTCACTTAGATCTCTCCTTCCAATTTCTTAAAGATTTGAAAAATGCAAAACACATAAACATTAATCTAAAAAACTAAGGCATACCGAGAAGGTATGCCCCATATTTTCTAAAGCAAATATGTATCACATTACCAACCTCCCCTCCGAAGGTGTTTTTCTCATCTTAAGGCAGGTCTCCTGGCTTGCGATTCATCTTTAGCTCAACCTTCCCGGTTTCCCCAGTGGTTTTTTGAGCCTCATCATCGCTTACAGTAGCGGGGGCTGCAGCGGCTTCTCACCGCTTTTCCTATTAACCTTTCGGACCTTAAGACCATATTTAGTTTAACTATATTATATCTTTAATGCAAAATTGCGTCAATGAAAATAAACAGCCTTTTTTTGCAATAATTTGCCATGAATCTATCATCTCATCCTGTATAAATTTTTACTACTGTAATATCCAAAATCACAAACATGATGAATACCGCTAAAATAATTGAAATCAAAATAAATGCCTTTAAGATAAACTCCCTGTATTTTTTCATCCCACACTCTGCCTCCAATTTCTATAAAACAAATTATCTATATAACGAAAATTTCACAAGATTAATTTCCTCTCTGAATATATAGACAAATTTCTTCCTCATTTTGTTACAGTTTTTTAAAAATTTTTTTATATAAAAAAATAGCCCTAAGGGCCAATTATCAAATGAAATGTGTAGTATCAAAAAGCACACTGTTTTAATGAAGTTCAAAACGCAAATCCTAAGCAAGTTCGAAACTGTCATAGTAAAAGTACAATATACCTGATTTAGTATCCAAAAAGAATAGCTTATTAGTCGTATAGTTAGTTCTAAAAGAAGTTGAACCTTTGGACTTTGTATTTGTATATAAATAATAGTATCCATCCTTTTTCACTTTTGGAAATGGATATTTTCTCCCAAGCATTAAATTAGGTTGTGGTAGTGATTTTGCTAATGAGTACGGTATCACTGTGCCAAACTTCCATCCTTTTTCTTCTGCAGATTTTATGAAATCATCCATTTGGGTCTTATTGAACTTCATAACGATGTAACATAGCTCTTGGTCCCTATCGCCTGTATAGTTATTCTTCAGTATATCAACTGATCTTGGAATGTAAATGCCAGTTTGGGAGGCAACAAAATATTGTTGTCCAGAAAATATCTTAGAAAAAATCAGTATATACAATCCCAAAGTAAAAAGAATACCAACTATTATCCCCCACCATTTTATGAAATTCCTATTTCCAGATCGTCTCCATTTATAAAGCGAAAAGCCAAGCCAAACAAACATCAATACAGCTACATTAATAAGAAATATTTCATATATGTAAACCATGCGATTGCCTAAATCCCCTAAGTATAATTGCTTATATAGATTCATTGATATCACCTCACATCATATAGCGAATATAGTAGCTGTTCAAGAAAAATAGCCCCGTTGAGGGACATCAATACATTTTTATATCAAAATTTTGCAGCAATAAGTCTTCTTCCCCGCCGTCCCATTTTATTATCAATTTTATAGGCTTTTTGATTGAATCTAATATTTTCTGCCTTTCATCTGCATCTATTTGAGAAAGATTTGGTAGCCATGCAGATCTGCTAACATCAATACAATTATCTTTTTTCTTTGTATTTGGTGCATTTAAATCTATTCTCTGTTGAATTGGTGTTCCAAAATACACAAGTCCAGATATTATATAAGGCTCAAGCCCTTTGTCAAGAAATGCAACAATTTTAATGTTATTTAATTTTCCCTTACTAATGTTCTCAACTCTTATAGTATAATTTAGTGGAGTAAATTCATTTGAATCTTGTGTTTTTTGGATGTTTCCAGTAGAATCTAAACCATTCGTCTTTGTATTAGTATTTTTCCCAATCTCAATCGTTGTATTAATTTTAAAATGTTTGCTTTTCGTCTTATAATTTAAATTAGGTGCATCGTTTGTCTGATATAGATAAATCTGAAAATGACTTTTCTTATAGCTGTAGTAATCATAATATATAAAAAGACTCAATACAACTACTGCTATTAAACATAAGATTATTATGCGCTTATTTTTTATAAAATCACCTCCAACCATATTCTTCAGTTATCCTATCACCCATACGATAATTGTACTCAGCTTGTTGTGTAATCCAATTTTCATCATAATAATGTGCTGCAGCATCAATGTGAATGATGCGCCAATTTCTGTTAATGTTATTATAATCCAATTATCCTTACTTGGGAAGGTGCTAAATTAGGTCAATTTTTTTATCATACTTTGTCACTTTATGTAGTATATTGTCAAAACTGTGACCGTTCTCCGGTCAACAATAAACTTTACAATAAGTTCCCATAAGTATCTATTATTTTATTATTTATCGCTTTCATGACAATCCCCAAATCGTTATTTACGTCAAAAAGTTCATAAAGTTTTTCTATATGTCTACGCAATGTCCTCTCCGAAATTCCTATTTCTTTCAGCACAATTTTCCTTTCATATTTACATGCCATTGCAGATAATATTAACCTATCAAGATGATCAAGTTTTGAACTTAGATAGTCATCTTTCTCATGCATGTGCCAAAGACATTTTTCAATATAATCTGCAATCTTCCAAAGTATTACACTTTCTTCTTTCAGACAATCAATATTTAATGTCGACATATCAAGATATGCAATTATTTCTCTTTCGTAATAATCTACAATCGGAATTGCAGTACAATTCCAATTTTTAAATAGATGACAATAATGTTCTGTTCCACATATCTTTACTTGCCTTTTCAACTTCATTGCTATATTTATTGCATTTGTGCCGCAATCTTCAATCCTTAAGCTAACACCTTCTACAAAATGCAATCTACTAAAATAGTCCTTTAGTTTTTGGTCGTATATCAGCTTTATTACATATCCCTCTTTATCACAAAGTGCAAAAAAATATCCTTGTTCTAAGAGATTAGCAAATACACCTTTAGAATTAAAAATGATGTCAAATAGGTAAATTATGCTTTTATAATCTTCTTTTCGCCTATCCAACTCTCTTTTATCAAGTATTTTATTAAAACTATTTTTATTTGGATCAACACCTGAAAGTTTTGATTCTCCAATCGACATAATCAATTCCTCATAAATATTATTCATAATCGTACCACCCCTAAAACTTTTTTGCTAAATTTGCTCTCTATGATATAAGACAAATTTTTAAGAAATTTGTTACAGTTTTTTAAAAAATTTTTTAGCCATAAAAAAATAGCCCTATTAAGAGCCATCAATACATTTTTATATCAAAATTTTGCAGTAATAAGTCTTCTTCCCCACCGTCCCATTTTATTATCAATTTTATAGGCTTTTTGATTGAATCTAATATTTTCTACCTTTCATATAAATTGATTTAGTTCGTAATATCGTTATGGACTGTAATTTCTTTTTTCTTTAATTGATCGATGTAAATGTATATTGTGAAATCATTCTGTTCTTTTACCAATTTGTCTAATTCATCGTCAGAAATGCCTGGCATATATATGCTAAAAGCAGAAGACATTGTCTGATTATTGTTATTGTTGGGATATACATAAGCTATGGGCGTCATATTACTCCCTATCAAATCTGCATATTTCTTTGGATATATTATTTGAAATCCAATTTTATGATTTTTTATAGCATTATTTATTCCAGGTAGTGTGTATGTCACAATAAAATTTAATCCCTGTTCTACTTTATCGGAAACCTTCATTTGACACCTTTGTATTGATAGATTGCTTACTTGCACATTGTTAAGAAAAAATTTTTCTTCGTCTTGTTGTAATTGTTTCATATTTGTTGATATGGTTGCATAATTAACAGTATTTCCTTTGTGCGTGAAAATAAAATACAAACTCAGTAATACAATCACGATGCCAACAATTGTGAAAATAATTGTTTTCTTTTTAATTTTTATTGACATTAAAACATCCTCCCTCTATAATCTTTGATTTTCTTTTAATATCTCACTCATTCTCAGATTCTCACAATCTTCAAAGAAGCCCTCATGTATATCAATGCTA
>NZ_JBPODR010000019.1:1321-43406 GCF_051201035.1 Thermoanaerobacterium thermosulfurigenes | reverse complement strand
AATTATACCAAAAATGGAGGTCTCATGCTATTTTATAGCCAAATAATATTGAATTATCAAGGTACAGAGCTACTTTTATAAGTGCGAAGTTTGAGATAATAAGCTATTAGGTGCAATACATTTAAAAAGCGATGATACATGGGATGTAATTAGTCCTGATAAGAAAGTTGTATCTTCGATGGATGTGAAAGATAAAAATCTGTATAAAGAGTTTGGTGCAGATTTGATGTACTTTCCAGGCCGGGAAGATATAAATTATTAGCATATAATAAAACCAAAGATTTACTGATAATGTTCGCGAAATATTTTACTAACGGAAGGAGGTGAAATTAAAATGAACAAAAAATCAATACGAGTATCAATATGTTTAATCTTGATACTCATCTTAAGTTTAAGCTTAAGTGGAACTTCATTTGCTTTACGAGGAGGAAATGTGGATACAGGCAGTAAACAAATTTCCGCCCCAATTGTAGAAAATCTTAAACCATCGTCTGAGACTACAAAAATGACATATTTGAGGCAAGCTCCTTCAAATGTGGATATAATCAATAACCAAATAACTGTTTCAAATGAAGAAACTGCTAAACCAGCTTCTGAAACCACCAAGATGACATTACAAAAGGCAGCTTCTTTAAATGAAGCTAATCCTATGTCCCTTAGTCGGCCGACTAAAGGAACAAATCTTCCTTATAATGGTTCTTTCAGTGGAGTTAACACGGAGATTTTTTTAAACTACTATTTTTTCACAAATGGTTCCACACAGTTATATGTAGACTGGAATGTAAGAGCTGATTATCCTGCTAATGTGTTATGGCACATTAATGTTTATCAAGCCGGTACGAATAAATTTGTAATGAGCTCAGATCAATTTTCAACAAATTCTAATACTGGCTGGTGGACAACAAGATTTTATAATTTGGATCCTGCATATAATTACTATATTTCTTTTGTAAATGATGGACCACAGATTGGCTCTCCCATATTTGGCGATTTTACGGTTAGACTAAAGTAAAAACAATTCAAAGATAAACATATAAAGGCCTTTCATTTTAGCGAGGGGCCTGTATTATGGTGATATATATTTGGTGGTGGTATGATTGAGAAAAATGATATATATATTGGCATTTATCGCTGTGGCTTTGTTTATCGTCATAGCTTTTGACTTATCAAATGTCCATTCTCAGAAAGAAACTAAAGATACAAACGTTGACAATGTTTTAGTAAAGACAATACAATTAAAATATGGACATATAGATGTGTCGCATGACCATGTCAATATTTCTAAGCCAAAGTTGGATTCCGATGGATTTTCAAGGATTGAGGTTTATGACAAAAATAGTGGAAAATTCATTGAAGCTTATGGCGTAAAAGAAGAGCCTTTAGATGTATCGAGTTATACTAATAAAGTATCAAAAGTGACAATTTACAAAGAGCGCAAAGATTATTCTGCAGTAACAAGGCTTTACGTGGTTTTGACAGTTTATTCTGACAGCTTAAGACAGATAAAAAGCATCGATAAGACGTATTGGCAGAAAGTCGATGATGGCGATTGGCAGTTGAAAAATCCACATGCAGTTGCGATTTCTACAACTGGCATCTTTCCTTCAAAGGAAATTGAGGCAAGCGGTACTGCAACGATAGAAATGAAAGCTAATATATTTACGGTAGGTATCTTAAATAAGTCTGGGTTTAATGTTTTTCAATCAGATGAAAATATATATTATTTAAGAAAGATAGTAGATCTGGGGTTTAGATACAGCTTGGTTTAATATCTTAATAGAAATTTTGTTTTTAAACTAAATAGTGCTAACATAATTTTTAAGAAGTATTCAAAAGTAAATCTATCTGTTATATAATAATTACAATACATATATTTGAAGGAGAAATTGAAGTGAATAGAAATTTGCACTATTTAGGAGTAGATGTAGGTTCTACTACGGCCAAAATAGTTATCTTAAATGAAAATGATGAGATAATCTATAGTAGATATGAGCGGCACTTATCCAATATAAAAGATACTATTGTAAACTTGATAGATGATGCGTATTCTAAAATCGGAGACCTTGTTGTATCTGCTGCTGTAACAGGTTCTGGCGGTATGGCAGTAGCTGAATGGCTTAATATGCCGTTTGTGCAGGAAGTGATTGCAGGTACTAAGACAGTTGAGAGGTTTTTTCCGGAAGTAGATGTTGTCATAGAATTAGGCGGCGAGGATGCTAAGATTACATACTTTGACGGCACTATTGAGCAGAGGATGAATAGCAGTTGCGCTGGTGGCACAGGTGCTTTTATAGACCAGATGGCATCACTATTAAAGACTGATGCTTTGGGTCTAAATGAGCTTGCCAAGAATTACAAAGTCATATATCCAATAGCTGCAAGGTGTGGCGTTTTTGCAAAGACAGATATTCAGCCTCTTTTAAATGAGGGAACCGCAAGAGAAGATATAGCAGCATCAATTTTTCAAGCAGTTGTAAACCAGACAATAAGTGGTCTGGCCTGTGGCAGGCCTATAAAAGGCAACGTGGCATTTTTGGGTGGGCCTTTATATTTCCTTCCAGAGTTGAGAAAGAGATTTATTGAAACATTGAACTTGAAAGATGAAGAAGTTATTGTTCCTGAAAATTCTCAATTGGCAGTTGCAATAGGTGCGGCACTTTCTGCAAATAATGGTGAAATAACTACATTAAAAGATCTAAGAGATAAAGTACATACGATTCCATACAAAGTGAAAAATGACGTGGAGAGATTAAGACCGCTATTTGTAGACGAAAATGAGTACAACGAATTTAAAGATAGGCACAAAGGCATTGATGTTTTAAAGAAAGACATAAAAGATGCTAAAGGGGGTCTTTTCTTAGGAATAGATGCCGGTTCTACTACTACAAAGTTAGTTGTGATAGATGAGGATGGTGCAATTGTCTATTCTTATTACGGCAGTAATGAAGGAAACCCTCTAAATTCTGTTATAAAAGTTCTTTTAGATATATACGAAAAGATGCCTGAAGGTGCATTTATAGCTAATTCTACTGTAACAGGATATGGCGAAAACCTTATTAAAGCAGCTTTGATGGTAGACATAGGGGAGATAGAGACAATCGCTCATTACAAGGCGTCAGAGCATTTTTTGCCTGGTGTCGACTTCATACTTGACATAGGTGGGCAAGATATGAAGTGCATAAGGATAAGGGACGGAATAATCGACAGCATAATGCTAAATGAAGCATGTTCATCAGGGTGTGGCTCATTTTTAGAGACATTTGCATCATCTCTAAATATGTCAATTGATGAGTTTACGAAAGCCGCACTGGCAGCTCAAAACCCAGTTGATTTAGGTTCTCGCTGCACTGTCTTTATGAATTCAAGGGTGAAACAGGCACAGAAGGAAGGAGCATCATTAGGAGATATATCTGCAGGGCTTTCATACTCTGTTATAAAAAACGCTTTGTATAAAGTCATAAAGATAAGAGATCCGAAAGAGTTGGGAGAAAAGATAATCGTTCAAGGCGGGACATTTCTCAATGATGCCATACTAAGAAGCTTCGAGCTTATAACGGGCAGAAACGCCGTTAGGCCTCAGATTGCAGGGCTAATGGGTGCATACGGTGCAGCTCTTATCGCAAAGGAAAGGTACAGTGGTGGAGTCAGCACAATATTTACGAAAGACAAGCTTGAAAGTTTTAGTGTGGAAGTGTCAAGCGGCAGGTGCAATAAATGCACAAACAGGTGCCTTTTAACTATAAATAAATTCAATGACGGCAGAGTATTTGTATCTGGAAACCGTTGTGAAAGAGGAGCAGGAAAAGAGATAACTAACAACGATATACCAAACCTCTACGACTATAAATACAAGAAAATATTCGGATACAAGCCATTAAGCGAAGACGAGGCGTATAGAGGTACCATTGGCATACCGAGAGTTTTAAACATGTATGAAAACTATCCTTTGTGGTTTACATTTTTCACAAGGCTGGGATTCAGGGTCGTACTGTCTGACAGGTCGTCAAAGAAGCTTTATGAGTCAGGTATGGACACAATACCGTCTGACTCTGCATGCTATCCGGCAAAAATCGTCCATGGACACATAGTCAATTTGATAAATAAAGGCATAAAGACGATATTTTATCCATGTATACCTGTCGAGCAAAATGTTTATGAAGATGCAGACAATCATTACAACTGCCCCATTGTGTCGTCATACGCTGAAGTAATTAGAAACAACATGGATGTGCTGAAAGAAAAAGAGATCTTATTCTTAAGTCCATTTTTGGCTTTGGATGACAAAGAGAAGCTTGCTAAAAGGCTCTACGAAGAATTGAGAGTTTTCGGCGTATCAAAAAGTGAAGTGGAAGATGCCTTAAAAGAAGCTTTTGATGAAGATAAAAGAGTAAAAGACGATATAAGGAGAAAAGGCGAAGAAGTCTTAAAATATCTGCGAGATACGGGAAAAAGAGGAATAGTTCTTGCAGGCAGGCCCTACCATATAGACCCAGAGATAAACCATGGCATACCCGAGATAATAACGTCATTAGGTGTGGCAGTATTGACAGAGGATTCTGTAGCGCATTTAGGCAAACTTGAGAGAAAACTTAGAGTAGTTGACCAATGGATGTACCACACGAGGCTTTATGCGGCGGCAAGCTTTGTGGCTGACAGCGACAACTTAGAGCTTGTACAGCTTACTTCCTTTGGATGTGGCATCGATGCTGTCACATCCGATCAGGTTCAGGAGATCTTAAGCTCACGTGAAAAGATATTTACGCTTATAAAGATAGATGAAGGTACAAATGTAGGCTCTATAAAGATACGCATAAGGTCATTGATAGCTGCTATCAATGAGAGAAAAGATGAGAAAAGAAGCAAGACTTCATATACGATGAAGAGAGTATTGTTTACGGACGAAATGAGGAAGAAACATACTATACTGGCACCGCAGATGTCGCCGATACATTTCCAATTTTTGCAGGAAGCCTTCAATGTATCGGGATACAATTTAGAAGTTCTTCCATCTATAGATAAGCCGGCTGTCGAAGAAGGGCTTAAATATGTCAATAACGATGCGTGTTTTCCTTCTATAATAGTCGTTGGGCAGCTTATTGAAGCATTGAAATCTGGCAAGTATGATTTAAACAATACGTCTGTCATAATCACACAGACAGGCGGTGGTTGCAGAGCTACAAACTACATAGGTTTTTTAAGAAAGGCTTTGAAAGATGCAGGGTTTGAAAATATACCTGTCATATCATTGAACTTTGTTGGGATGGAGAAGAATCCGGGATTTAAGATAACACCGGGCCTTCTCAATAAGGCATTTATTGGCCTCGTATATGGTGACCTTCTGCAAAATGTGCTGCTTAGGGTGAGGCCATATGAGAAGATACCTGGTTCTGCCAATAAACTTTACGAAAAATGGGTGGCTAAGTGTATAGAGTCTGTAAAAAGTGGGGATTTGAAGTTATTTAAGAGAAATGTCCATCAGATCGTCCAGGATTTTGAGAATCTTGAGATCAATAATGTTGTTAAGCCTAAAGTCGGTATTGTAGGGGAGATACTTGTGAAGTACCATCCTACCGCAAACAATAGTATTGTTGATGTGCTTGAAAAAGAAGGGGCAGAAGTGATACTGCCGAATCTTATCGATTTCTTGATGTTTATACTGGATCATGCAAATGAAAAGTATAAGTATTTGTCAGGCAGCAAGATAAGGCAAGTTTTACAAAATATTGGCATTGCAGGACTTGAGTTTTATCGAAAAGAGATGAGAAAGGCTTTAGAGAAAAGCAAAAGATTTATCTCTCCAAAGACTCTCAATGAGCTAAAGGAGTTGGCGTCACCTATAGTATCTCTCGGTAACATAACTGGCGAAGGTTGGTATCTTACTGCAGAGATGGTGGAGCTATTAAAAGAAGGCATATCAAATATTGTCTGCATACAGCCTTTCGCATGCCTTCCAAACCACATAACAGGGAAAGGTGTTATCAAAGCCTTAAGGGAGCTTTATAAAGAAGCAAACATTGTGGCGGTTGATTATGATCCCGGTGCAAGTGAAGTAAATCAGCTAAATAGGATAAAGCTTATGCTGTCTGTGGCTTTCAAAAAATTAGAGAAAAGCAACGAAACATTGGAGCAAATTGCTGCCACCGAAAAAATATAGTTTTTTAGAATGTGGGCATCATAAATAGTACGGGAGGTTTTTATGAATGGATAAGAT
Organism: Thermoanaerobacterium thermosulfurigenes; assembly: GCF_051201035.1. Classification (NCBI taxonomy): domain Bacteria; kingdom Bacillati; phylum Bacillota; class Clostridia; order Thermoanaerobacterales; family Thermoanaerobacteraceae; genus Thermoanaerobacterium; species Thermoanaerobacterium thermosulfurigenes. The sequence goes on along the minus strand of NZ_JBPODR010000019.1, from coordinate 37,195 downwards.
TTCTTATGGAGTGAAACTTATTAAAGATGGCTATAAACCGTACTATTTTAAGCCCAGCAAAAACATACCGGCGACATTTGATTCTAAGCTTACTCTCATATCAGAAGATGGTGACAAAAAGACTATTGTTTTTAACGGAATGGAAGTAAGCGCTGCTGACAAGGTGTTTATGGACTATTTTACCAGCGAGGAATAAGAAATATTTGGTTTTCATAAACAAAAGTATTGCATATTGTGATGAAACGTGGTATACTTTAATTCGTAGTTAAAAAAGAGATTTAACAACATTTCCCCTTTTTAGGATGGAATTTGGTTTGTTTAAATCTTGTAAATCTTAAAAAGGAGGAAAGTGTTGTGGCTGATAAGACATTAGTATGCAAAGACTGCGGTAAGGAATTCCTCTTTACAGAAGGCGAGCAAGCTTTCTATAAAGAAAAAGGCTTTGAAAATGAGCCTCAGAGATGCCCTGAATGCAGAAAAGCAAGAAAACAGCAGTACAATAACAACAGAGGTTACAGAAGATAACCAGTGTAAAAAACCTTATAGAAAAATATCTATAAGGTTTTTTTATGCTTTTATTAACCTTACACCTATTATAAGAAGCACAACACCTATTACTTTGAACCAATTGATAGGAGTTTTTTCTAAACCAAATAGCCCAAAATTGTCGATAAGTATAGCAGCAATCATTTGTGCTGAGACTATAATAGATGCAAAAGTAGCTGCGCCAAGCTTTGGAATCAGTATGATTGACCCTAAAACGATAATAGATCCTAATACGCCACCAAATAAAAGATATGTTGGCGCTTTAAATAAACTTGCAAATTGTTTTATACTGCCGTCTGATATGCTGATGAGGACTAATATTATAAGTCCAACTAAATTATTTAAGACTGCAGAGTTTTTTGGTAAAGCTATTTTGCCAAGAGCTGAATTCATCGGCGACTGCAGTCCTAAAGCAAGTCCAACAATAATGGCTCCTATATAAAGCATTATCGAATTCATTTGATGCTCCCCTTTCAAATAGTTTACTTATCTAATATACCATATTTTTAAATTGACAAAAATTAAATTAACTTTTAAAGATTTTGTTTTTAATAATAATTATTATATAATTAAAATAGAAACCGATTTAGGAGGGAGAAAAATGACCTACATACCAAACGAAAATAGATACGAAAAAATGATATATAGAAGGTGCGGAAGAAGTGGCATAATGCTTCATGCAATTTCACTTGGGTTATGGCACAACTTTGGCGGTTATGATGTGTTTGAAAATATGAGAGAAATGGTTAAAAAGGCATTTGACCTTGGAATAACACATTTTGATCTTGCAAACAATTACGGGCCGCCTCCAGGATCTGCTGAGGAAAACTTCGGCAAGATTTTAAGGACGGACTTAAAAGGCTACAGAGATGAATTGTTGATTTCCACAAAAGCTGGTTACACCATGTGGCCTGGCCCTTATGGTGATTGGGGCTCAAGGAAATATTTGCTATCAAGCTTGGACCAAAGTTTAAAGAGGATGGGTATAGATTACGTTGATATATTTTATTCACACAGAAGAGACCTAAATACGCCATTAGAAGAAACCATGTCAGCGCTGGCACAGGCTGTGAGGCAAGGAAAGGCTTTATACGCTGGCATTTCAAATTACAATGCTGAAGATACCAAAAAAGCCGCTGAAATCCTAAGACAGCTTGGGACGCCGCTTCTAATACACCAGCCCAGCTACTCCATGTTTAACAGATGGATAGAAGATGGGCTTACAGATGTCCTTGAGGAAGAAGGCGTTGGAAGTATAGCATTTAGTCCATTGGCACAGGGATTACTTACTGATAAATACTTAAATGGAGTTCCGGACGATTCGAGAGCTGCTAAAAAGAATACTTCATTGCGAGGGAATCTCACAGAGGAGAATATAAATAAGGTAAGAGAACTGAAAAAAATTGCTGATAGAAGAGGGCAGAGCATTGCACAGATGGCTTTGGCGTGGGACTTAAGAAAAGTCACATCTGTTATAATTGGCGCAAGCCGAGTAAGCCAGATAGAGGAGAATGTAAAGGCGCTTGACAACCTGGAATTCAACCATGAAGAATTGAAAGAAATAGATGAGATATTGTCTAATAAAATATGAGGGGAAAAACCCCTCATATTTTTGCTATTGTGATATTTATCACAGAAAAAGTCGATTTGCAATTGTATAATAATAAGCGTACGAAATACTGTATACAATTCGCACATCGGCGAATTGAAATAAATGAAGGAGGAAAATGATATGGGAATGTTTTGTTACCAATGTCAAGAAGCTTCAAAAGGCGTTGGCTGCACATTAAGAGGTGTGTGCGGCAAAACTGATGACACAGCAAGACTTCAGGATTTGCTCATATACACATTAAAGGGGATAGCAATAGTAAATCAAGAAGCCAGAAAACTTGGCTTAAACAGTGAAAGCACAGATTCATTCATTATCGACGGATTATTTTCAACAATAACAAATGTCAATTTTGATAAAAATTATTTTGCAGGAAAGATTAAAGAAGGCTTAAATTTAAGAGAGTCCATAAAAAGCCAATTAAGCGCAAATGGAGTACAGTTAAGCGGATTGCATGATGCGGTTACATGGACAAAAGATGAAAGCGAATTTGATGAGAAGGCTTTATCAGTTGGTGTTCTTGCTACTGAAAATGAAGACATAAGATCATTAAGGGAGCTTATAACTTACGGCATAAAGGGTATGGCTGCTTACGCATTCCATGCTGCAAACCTCGGATTTAAAGATCCTAATATATCTGAGTTCATCGAAAAAGCATTAGTTGCTACATTAGATGACAGCTTAGGTGCGAATGACTATGTGTCACTGGCATTAGAGGCTGGTAAATACGGCGTTGATGTGATGGCACTTTTGGACAAAGCAAATACATCCACATATGGCAATCCTGAGATCACAAAGGTAAATATAGGCGTAAGAAACAATCCTGGTATCTTAATTAGCGGACATGACTTAAAAGATTTGGAAGAGCTACTGGAGCAGACAGAAGGAACAGGCGTTGATGTATATACACACGGTGAAATGCTTCCTGCCCACTACTATCCAGCATTTAAGAAGTATTCACACTTTGCAGGCAACTACGGCAATGCATGGTGGCAGCAGGATAAAGAATTTGAAAGCTTTAACGGTCCAATACTCATGACAACAAACTGCTTGACGCCTCCAAAGGATTCTTATAAAGATAGACTTTACACGACAGGCGTCGTTGGATTTGAAGGTGTAAAGCATATTGATGCTGGCCCAGATGGAAAAAAAGACTTTACAGAGATAATAGAGCATGCAAAGAGATGCAAACCGCCAGTTGAAATTGAGAGTGGAGAGATAGTAGGAGGATTTGCTCACAACCAAGTATTGGCTTTGGCTAATCAAGTAGTTGATGCAGTAAAGACTGGAGCTATAAAGAGGTTCTTTGTAATGGCAGGCTGCGACGGCAGGATGAAGTCAAGAGAATACTACACAGAATTTGCAAAAGAACTTCCAAAAGATACGGTCATATTGACGGCAGGATGTGCAAAGTACAGATACAATAAATTAAATCTTGGCGATATAAACGGCATACCGAGAGTGCTTGATGCAGGACAGTGCAATGACTCGTATTCATTGGCAGTGATTGCGCTTAAGCTTAAAGAAGTATTTGGGCTTGAAGATATAAATGAGCTTCCAATATCATTTAATATAGCATGGTATGAGCAAAAAGCTGTAATAGTATTACTTGCGCTTCTGTACCTGGGGGTAAAGAATATTCACTTAGGACCGACACTTCCAGCATTCTTATCGCCAAACGTTGCAAAAGTTTTAGTTGAAAACTTCGGCATTGGCGGCATAACAAACGTGGAAGACGACATAAAGATGTTTATGGGGAATTAAATATAGAAAAAAAGACGGCTTATAAGTTTTAATTAACTTGTAAGCCGTTCTTTTTTTATTACTTATGCACCGTATGCCTTCATGTAGATCTCTGCAATTTCTTTTGTAAGAGGCATTCTTGGATTTGTCCCTGTGCACTGATCGTTGAAGGCGATGTCCGACATTTCTTCGATTTCTTTTTCGAATTGTTCTTTGTTTATGCCAGCGTCTTTTAGAGTCAGCGGAATGTTAAGCTCTTTCATAAGGTTCTTTATAGCTTCGATCAAGCTTTCTACGCCTTCTTCAACGGTTGATGCAGGCAGTCCTAAGAATTTGGCGATTTCTGCATATCTTTCTGCTGCCTTTGGATATTCGTACTGTGGGAATGCCACAAATTTTGTAGGCTTTTCTGCATTGTACCTTATTACATACGGCAGAAGTATTGCATTTGCTCTTCCGTGTGGTATGTGGAACTTGCCGCCCAGTATGTGTGCCATGCTGTGGTTTATTCCAAGGAATGCATTTGTAAATGCCATGCCAGCCATGCATGAAGCATTGTGCATCTTTTCGCGGGCTTCTTCATCATTGCCGTTTTTATAAGCTCTTGGCAGGTATTCAAATACGATCTTTATGGCCTTTTCTGCCAGTGCATCTGTGTAGTCGGATGCCATCACTGACACGTATGCCTCTATGGCGTGTGTCAACACATCCATACCTGTATCTGCTGTTACAGATGGTGGCACTGTCTTTGTAAGGTCAGGATCTATTATGGCTATATCAGGTGTAAGTTCATAGTCTGCAAGTGGGTACTTGATATTTCTCTTTTTGTCGGTTATTACGGCAAATGCTGTCACTTCTGAGCCTGTACCGCTTGTTGTCGGTATTGCGATGAACAGCGCTTTTTTGCCAAGCTCTGGGAACTTAAATGCTCTCTTTCTTATATCAGCGAATTTAAGCCTCAATGTTTCAAACTCTGTGTCAGGATATTCGTAGAAAAGCCACATTCCCTTTGCTGCATCTATTGCAGAACCACCGCCTACAGCGATTATTAAGTCTGGATTGTATGAATTCATTATTTTTACGCCGTTCATGACTGTGTCAACAGATGGATCTGGCTCAACTTCTGAGAATATTTCGTAGTCGATGTTTGCCTTGTCTAATTGATAAGTCACTTTGTCTACGAAGCCAAGTTTAACCATGAATGGATCTGTGACGATAAAGGCCTTTTTCCTTTTGACCTTGCATAAATACTGCAGTGACCCGCTTTCAAAGTAAATCTTTGGTGGAATCTTGAACCATTTCATTCTATCCTTCCTTATCACGACACGCTTAATATTCAAAAGATTGTTGACACTTACATTGTCTGTTGTTGAGTTTCTTCCCATAGAACCGCAGCCTAATGTAAGTGATGGCGTGTTTGTATTGTATATATCTCCTATTGCTCCTTGTGATGATGGTGAATTTACGATAAGTCTTCCTGTGCGGACTCGTCTTGCAAATTCATTTATGACGTCTTGGTTTTCAGAGTGTATTACAGCGGAGTGGCCTAAACCTCCAAATTCAGTCATTTCCTCGCACTTTTTGATTCCTTCGTTGTAATCTTTGACAGTGTAGCAAGCAAGAATTGGACTTAGTTTCTCTCTTGATAGAGGATATTTTGGACCTACTCCTTCGTATTCTGCCACTAATATCTTTGTGCCTTCAGGAACTTTGAAGCCTGCCATCTCGGCAATCTTCGTGGCTGGCTGACCTACCACTGCAGGGCTCATAGCACAGCTTTGCTCGTCGATTGCGAATTTTTCAAGCTTCTTGATTTCATCTTTATTTAGGAAGTAGCAGCCGTACTCTTTCATAAGTTTTTTGACTTCATCTGCTATTTCTTCATCTATTATTACAGCCTGCTCTGATGCGCATATTACTCCATTGTCAAATGTCTTGCTTAATATGAGGTCTGATACAGCTCTTTTTATGTTTGCTGATTTCTCAATGTAGCATGGCACGTTGCCAGGACCTACGCCTAATGCTGGCTTTCCTGAGCTGTATGCTGCTTTTACCATTCCTGCACCGCCTGTTGCAAGGATTAAAGATACGCCTGGATGTGTCATGAGAAGCTGTGTGGCTTCTATCGATGGCGTTTCTATCCAGCCTATGCATCCTTCAGGTGCACCTGCCTTTAATGCAGCTTCGTACATGACTTTTGCTGCTGCGATGCTGCACTTTATTGCCTTTGGATGGAAGCTGAATATTATGGGGTTTCGCGTCTTTATGGATATTAAGCATTTAAACATCGTAGTAGATGTCGGGTTTGTGACAGGTGTGACACCGGCAATTACGCCTATCGGCTCTGCTACTTCCATGTAGTTTTCTTCTATGTTTTCGTTTATGATTCCTACAGTCTTTTCATTTTTTATGTCGTGGTATACGTACTCTGTGGCAAAGAGATTTTTTGTAATCTTATCTTCGTACACACCCATTTTTGTCTCTTCGTATGCCATCTTTGCCAGCTCTACGTGTTTGTCTACACCTGCTAAAGCCATTGCCTTTACGATTGCGTCGATTTGCTCTTGTGTGTAAGACATGAATTTTTTTTGAGCCTCTTGTGCTCTTGATACAAGTAAATCTATCTGCTTCTGAACGTCTAATTCCGTTTTTGTCGTTGCCATGATAAACACCTCCGTGTTAATTTATTAACAATAAATCTTTGTGTTTGGGGTGATTGCACTTGTTATTCAAGCATTTTAATAGGAAATTTGCCTGAATGGATTGAATCTTGGACCGTATGATGTAAATAATTTTTGTTATTCATTTAACAATCACCTTACACTTATATGATATATTATCACTATTAGTTTGTCAATATAGAAAATTTTTTATAAACGATTAACTAAAAAATTTTACTCAAATTATTTCATTGCTTGTGATTTTTGGGTGTGTTATAATGGACACAAAGGTAAAAGGGGAGGGAAAAAACCTTGACAAATGAAGAGTTCATGACTTTGGTGCTTCAAAGATTTGACTCGATTGACGTAAAACTGGAAAACATGGACGGAAGACTTGTCAGCGTTGAAAAGAGATTGGACGACGTAGACAAAAGACTGGACAATATGGATAAAAGATTAGACAACGTAGAAAAAAGGCTTGATGGTGTTGAAAGTAGGCTTGACAGCGTTGAAAATAGACTTGATGGGATGGATAAGAGGCTTGACAGCGTTGAAAATAGACTTGATGGGATGGATAAGAGGCTTGACAGCGTTGAAAATAGACTTGACGGCATGGATAAGAGGCTTGACAGCGTTGAAAGTAGACTTGATGGCATGGATAAGAGGCTTGACAGTGTTGAAAGTAGACTTGACGGGATGGATAAGAGGCTTGATGGCGTTCAAAATAGACTATACAACCTTGAGAGGCAGCAAAGTGATGTTGAGTACATCTTAAAGCATACATTTGAAGAAGTCACAAAGCACACAAGCCAACTTGGCAAGTTTGAATTGAATTTTAAGAGAATAGATAAAAAGTTTGATGTTTTGAATGATCACATACTTGAAAGAGAAGCAGATGTGAAGCTGCTTTTAGATATACACAAGCTTAATGATGTTTAAATGGCGCTATGGGCGCTTTTTTGTTTATCTTTATAAACTTTGAGAGGATGAGCGGCATATGAAGTTTTCTCATGTTTACGTTGAAAAAGATGTTTTAAATTACCCTACTACAGAGAAAATATTAAATGCATTGAAAAAAAGTACTGTTGTTGAAATCCAAAGGTATAGCGACTTGTTTTTAAGGCAAAGGCAGAATTATGTCATGCAAAAGAAATATCCAAATATAATACTGGCAAAGAAAAGGTACGATTTTATATACAGAGGTTCTGAGATGTGCGAAAACTTTGGGATTGATGAGTTTTACCATACTTCGAATGTCTTAAACTGCATTTACTCTTGTGATTACTGTTATCTTCAAGGCATGTATCCATCGGCTAATATCGTGTTTTTTGTCAATTTAGAAGACTTTTTTGATGAGGTTGACAAACTTTCTTGTGACAAAAGGATATATTTAAGCATATCATATGAGACAGACTTATTGGCGTTTGAGCCGTTGACAAGCTTTGCGTCTATGTGGATTTCATACGCGATGACTAATGAAAACTTGTTGATGGAGATAAGGACAAAATGTGCTAATGCGGCGTTTTTTGAATCTACAGCGATTCCTAATAATGTAATATTTTCGTGGTCCCTTTTACCTCAGGAAGTGATTTCGATTTATGAGACTTCTACTCCGTCCCTTGACAAAAGGATAATGGCCATAAGAAAGGCTATTGAAAAAGGAGTAAAAGTGAGAATATCGTTAGAACCTATCATGTATGTTGATGATTTTGAAAAGATATATTCGGATTTTATAGATAAATTGTACGAAGAATTGCCACTTCAAGATATATACGACTTTAATATAGGTGCATTTAGGATGGTAAAGGAGCAGGCTAAAAAAGTGGAAAAGCTTAAAGAAACATCATTTGTATTTTGCTACGATACGGAGGTAAAGGATGGAGTATTTATATATAAAAATGAAAAGTACATGAAAGAATTTGTGTACGATAGATTGGCAAAGCATGTAAGCAAGGATAAATTATTTTTAAAGTAGTTATCTATATCACAGCAATAACTGTATTTTGAGGTAAAATTAAGCTGAGACATCTGTTTTAAATAAGAAGATAGACGGCATTACGCATACAGAATTGTCTCAGATAGAACAGGAGCTTATGAACGAAGGACTTTCGGTGAAGGAAATTCAAAGGCTTTGCGATGTTCATGCGGCTGTTTTCAGAGAGTCATTGGAACAAGTAAAGAAACCTGAGACTATACCCGGACATCCGGTTCATACATTTAAGGAAGAAAATAGAGCAATCGAAAAGAACATAAATGAAAATTTAAGACCGGCATTAGAGGATTTTAAACGCAATGGCACATAAGAGAGCATATCAAAGCTTTTGGGAAGTATAAATCTTCTCATGGATATTGATAAACATTATTCAAGAAAAGAAAATCTTTTGTTCCCATATTTGGAGAAGTACGGAATAACAGGCCCGCCAAGTGTCATGTGGGGTGTGGACGATGAGATTAGAGAACTTTTAAAATCCACCATCAGAGATTTAAAAGAATACAATGAGTCTAAAAAAGGTGCAGTTGAAGATAAGCTAAATAAGCTTATCAATAAGATAATAGAGATGATATTCAAAGAGGAGAACATACTTCTTCCAATGGCATTAGATACACTTACAGAAGATGAGTGGGTAAATATTTTAGAAGGGGAAAAGCGACTTATGTCGTAAGACAAGGGCAGCTATTTTCTGCGATCGAAAAAAGCTGCTCTTATTTTTAGCTTAATTTTTTGCCTTCCACCAAAAAGCCGACAGGTACGTCCATGATGGCATTATCGTGCAAAAATTTGATATTAGCGTATTTTTTATTGGGATTTAGAGAATTTATCCATACTGCCTGACCATCGTAGATAACTTCATAATTTGATGGAGAATTGTATATTTCTTCAGCTCTTTTATATTTCATAAAAACAACTCCTTTCCTTATAGATAGTATACATTAGCTTATATAAACATATACTTTTCTCATGATATTTGATATGTTGACATTTTACTGCAGTGTGAATATAATATATTGTAGATTAAACCAGTTACCATTGGGGGGTATAAACCCGCAACTTATATATAATTGTAAGAGGTGTTGCGTATGTTAAGCTTTATAAAGGATAGGAGTGAATTTGAAGACATAAAAAAATCAGCAGATTTCTTCATGCTGTTGTTTTACTCCAATAAATCTCAAAAAAGTTTAGAGGCGTTAGATAATTTAAAGAAATTCAGCGATAAAAACAAAGATGTAAAAGTCTATGCAGTAAACGCGTCAGAGGTGGGATTGCATACAGAATTTGGCATTACTGTTGTACCTGCTTTAATTGCTTATGGCGATGGGAAAGTACAGCAGATAGTCTACGGTGTACAATCAGAAGATTATTACGAAAAGTTGCTTACTACATCGCCTGTAAAGTCAAGCGATGGATCAAAAAAATATCATAGGGTTATTGTCTACACATCGCCTTCGTGCCCGTGGTGCAGTGCCACAAAGTCATACTTGAGGCAAAACAATATACCATTTAGAGAAGTAGATGTGACCAAAAATCCTGGTGCTGCTGAGGAGCTTGTAAGGAGAAGCGGGCAAAGAGGCGTGCCACAGACGGACATAGATGGTACAATAGTAGTGGGATTTGATAAGGCCAGATTAAACACACTATTAGGTATCCAAGGATAAAAAAATATTTATAATATAATGGAGAAAGGATGATGTACATGGAAAAGATACAACCAGTAAATGGGAACGCACTTATAAGGCTTGAAGAAGCTGAAGGTGACAAAAAAGTTGGCGGCATAATAATACCAAGAAACGCACAAGAAAAGCTTCATGAAGGAATTGTGGAAGGCCTTGCAGCCGGTGCCACAGACGAGATATCAATAGGCGATAGAATCATATACAAAGAATTTTCTGGCACGAAGATAAAGCACGGTGATACCGAGTATTTGATAATTCCTGTTGACGATATAATAGCTAAATACGTGGATGTAGATGAAATATAACCGAGAGTAAATCTCGGTTTTTTTGTTATCTAATGAGGTTTTGATAATTTGCATAATATGGAAGTATATTAAAGCCAAAATTTGAAAATATATTTATTGATTTTTTTTAATATTAGGGTATAATTAAAGCATGGAAGTAATCCCATTAAAATAGTAGGAATTAAAAAGGGAGTGTAAATATGAAGGATAATTTGTTAGAAATAAAAAATGTCAAGGCAGAAGTGGACGGCAAAGAGATATTAAAAGGACTTAATTTTACTATAAAAAGAGGAGAAATACACGCTATTATGGGCCCTAATGGCAGTGGAAAGAGTACCCTCTGTAATGTAATAATGGGAAATCCACATTACACAGTTACAGACGGTGAAATACTTTTTGAAGGGGAAAATATCGTAAACCTCAAAGTAAACGAAAGGGCGAAGAAAGGCATATTTTTATCGTTCCAATCTCCTGAGGAAATCCCGGGGATTACGGTAGATAATTTCATAAGGACTTCTTTAAATGCAGTTACAAACAAAAACATGCCTATGCTACAATTTGCAAAAAGCATGAAGGAAAAGATGGATATGCTGGACATGAAGCAGGAGTATAGGACGAGATACTTAAACGTAGGTTTTTCTGGCGGAGAAAAGAAGAAAAGCGAGATCTTGCAGATGGCTATGTTAAATCCGAAGCTTGTCATGTTGGATGAAATAGATTCAGGTCTTGACATAGATGCTTTAAGGATTGTTGCTGAGACAGTCAGGAAATTGAAGACAGAAGATATGTCAATACTAATTATAACCCATTACAATAGGATATTGGATTACTTGGAGCCAGACGTAATATCTGTGCTGGCACATGGAAGGATTGTCAAAGAAGGAGACAAAAATCTGGCAAAGGAGCTGGAGAAGACAGGATACGAGTCTATACTTGACGAAGTTCTGTCATAAAGGGGTGAATCAGATGAAAAAGACCATTGTAAATGATATAGATTTTTCCAGATACAACATAAAAAATGAAGTCAGGTATTCGTACAAGACGGAAAAGGGGCTTTCTAAAAAGATCGTTGAGGAGATATCCGAAAGAAAAAATGAGCCTAAATGGATGAGAGATTTTCGCTTAAAATCTCTTGAAATATACGAAAGCAAGCCAATGCCTACATGGGGTGTAGATTTAAGCCAGCTTGACATAAACTCCATTGTAGCATACTTAAGCCCTGACGCTAAATTGAAAAATTCATGGGATGAAGTGCCTGAAGACATACGAAACACATTTGAGAAGCTTGGCATTCCTGAGGCAGAGAAAAAGGCTTTATCTGGCGTAGGTGCTCAGTACGATTCGGAAGTAGTTTACCACAGCATAAAAGACAATCTTGCAAAACAAGGCGTAATATTTGAAGACATGGACACGGCTTTGAAAAAATACCCTGACGTAATTAAAGAGTACTTTATGACGAAAAATGTTACGCCAAATGACCACAAATTTGCAGCGCTACACGGAGCCATATGGAGTGGTGGCACATTTGTATATGTGCCTGAAAATGTGAAAGTAGAAGTTCCGCTTCAGGCATATTTCAGGATGAATGCACCGGGAACAGGGCAGTTTGAGCACACGCTTATAATAGCCGATAGAGGCAGCGAAGTTAGATTCATAGAAGGTTGTTCGGCACCACAGTATGCAGTATCCAATTTACACGCAGGTTGTGTGGAACTTTTTGTAAAAGAAGGAGCAAGGCTTATCTACTCTACTATAGAAAATTGGAGCAAAAATACCTACAACTTGAATACAAAGAGAGCTTTAGTCGATAAAGATGGTGTCATAGAGTGGATATCTGGCTCATTTGGAAGCCACAAGACGATGCTTTATCCGGCATCTGTATTAAGAGGCAAAGGAGCTAAATCTGAATACACTGGTGTCACATTTGCTGCAAAAGGGCAGCATCTTGATACGGGCTCAAAAATGATACATTTAGCACCATATACATCATCGAAAGTATTGGCAAAAAGCATATCCAAAGACGGGGGAATCACAAATTACAGAGGACTCTTGAGGATAGGTCCTAATGCAGAAGGTGCAAAAGCATCTGTACAATGCGAAGGTCTTATGATAGACGAAATATCAAGATCAGATACAATGCCTATAATAGAGGTTTTAAACGATAATGTTGACATAGGGCATGAAGCAAAGGTAGGAAGAATCAGCGACGAGCAGATATTTTACTTAATGACAAGAGGATTAAGTGAAGATGAAGCAAGGTCCATGATCGTAAGAGGATTCGTAGAGCCTGTAGCAAAATCACTTCCGCTTGAGTACGCCGTTGAGCTTAATCGCCTTATAAAACTTGAGCTTGAAGGAACTATAGGGTAAAGGAGATGTTTCTATGATTAAGTTATTAGATTACAATACAATACAAGATATCATTAGGGAAGGCGGAAGTGGAGAGAAAGAGCTTAGAGTAAAAGGTTACGAGGTATTTTCAAAAGTGCCAATGCCTATGTGGAAAAGAGTGAAGATAGATGATGTCCATCTTCCATACTATAAAGAGTATAAAAGTGCAGTCATTGATAATGATGCCCAAGAAGGACTTGTGGTAAATCCTTTGACAAAAGCTTTTGCAGATGATGATTTAAACGCAATAAAATCTGTATTGGCGCGTAATTTTGGCGTGGATGAAAAGTTTAAGAATATGGTTTTGGCATTTTACAATACAGGCTTTAGCGTAAGAGCTCTGCCAAATTCAAATGTTAAGCTACCCGTTACAATAAACTATAGAGCAGTTGGCGATGATGACACTATAATAGATTTAAACCTCATTATTGCAGAGAGACTATCAAACTTGACAGTTGTTTTTGATTTAGCTTCTGACAAGAGAAGCTTTCACAATGGATTTACAGCCGTCATAGCGAAAGATGGAGCAAGCGTAAATATAGTGAAGATTCAAAGGTTCAGTGATGATTCATCGAATTTTGACAATAATATAATAATAACAGGGAATGATGCAACAGTAAAATGGACGCAAATCGATTTAGGCTCAAAAGTAAATGCCTATGATGTGACTGCAGAATTAGAAGGAACTGGTAGCAGCGCTTACTTTAGCTCTATATTCTTAGGAGCTTACGATCAGAGTCATGATATGTCTTACAGGGTTAATCATATAGGGATGAGGACAGAAAGCAGTGTTGATGTAAAAGGCGCATTGAAAGATAAATCAAAGGCGGTTTTTAGAGGCAACTTAGACATGAAGAGGGGTGCAAGAAAGGCAAAGGGCAATGAAAGCGAAGTTGTCCTTTTGCTGGATAAGACAGTAAGATCTGACGCTATACCTGCTTTATGGTGTTCTGAAGATGATGTGCAGGCAAACCATTCTGCCAGTGCGGGGCAAATTGATGAAAACAAGCTTTTCTACATGATGTCAAGAGGTTTAAGCATGGAAGAAGCAAAGCTTTTGATGGTGGAAGCAAGCTTTAACCCAGTAATTGATACATTGCCAAGTGATGCTCTTAAAGAGACAGTTAAAAGTCACATTGGAAGGAGGATTTCTGGTTGATGCTGGATGTTTTAAAGATAAAAGAAGATTTTCCTGTATTAAAGACAGCTCCACACGGGAAAAAGCTCATATATTTTGACAATGCAGCTACGACTCAAAAGCCAACGTATGTGATTGATGCGCTATCTAAGTATTACAAAGAGTACAATGCAAATGTGTATAGAAGTCCTCATTATCTAAGCGCATTGTCAACAGAGGCCTACGAGGAGGCAAGGGATGCTGTAAGAAGGTTTATAAATGCCAAATCATCTGAGTCAATAGTGTTTACGCGAAATGCCACAGAGTCTATAAACCTTGTGGCATATACATGGGGCCTTAAGCATATTGGTGAAGGTGATGTGATAGTATTGACGATAGCCGAGCATCACAGCAACATCCTTCCATGGCAGATGGTGGCGGAGAAAAAAGGTGCAAAGCTTAAATACGTCCACCTTGATGAAAATTCCAGGCTTGACTTAGACGAGTTTAAAAGCATTTTGAAAGATGAAAAAGTTAAACTTGTCGCTTTACAACATTCGTCAAATGTCTTAGGCATCATAAACCCTGTCTATGAAATTGTTAATTTATCGCATGAAAATGGTGCTAAAGTATTGATAGATGGTGCACAAAGCATACCAAATATGAAGATAGATGTAGAAAAGCTTGGATGTGACTTCTATGCATTTTCAGGCCATAAGATGATGGGCCCTATGGGTATAGGTGTCCTGTATATAAAGGAAGATCTTCTGGATGACATTCCTCCGTTTTTAAGCGGTGGAGAGATGATAGACGAGGTTTTTGAGGATCATTATACATTTGCACCATCACCACTTAAATTTGAAGCAGGTACGCCAAATGTTGAAGGTGCTTACGGCCTTATGAAGGCTATAGAGTACGTAGAGAAAATAGGCCTTGACAATATTTTAAAGCATGAGCAAGAGATTACGGAATATGCTTTAGAGAAATTGTCTAAGATAGACTACGTAAAACTGTACGGACCTAAAGATGCAAAAGATAGGACAGGTATAATATCATTCAATGTGGAAAACGTCCATCCACATGATGTAGCCACGATACTTGATCAGGATGGCATAGCAGTAAGAAGTGGTCATCACTGCTGTCAGCCTCTCATGAGGTACTTAGGTGTTCCTGCAACTGTGAGGGCAAGTTTCTACGTTTACAACGACAAAAGCGAAGTAGATGCTTTTGTAGATGGATTAAAAGATGTCAGGAAGTGGTTTAGATGAGCGATTTAAATCAGCTTTACTCAGAGATAATAATGGAGCACTACGAAAACTCCCCTAATAAAAGGGAGATAGAAAACCCTACCATAAAAGAAAGAGGCCACAATCCTCTCTGCGGTGATGACATAACATTGGAGCTTAAGATGAACGGCGATGTGATCGAAGATGCCTCATTTGTAGGTCATGGCTGTGCCATAAGCCAAGCTTCTACATCCATGATGTGTGATCTTATAAAAGGGAAAGACAAAAAAGAAGCTTTAAAGCTGGTGGAGAAATTTATAGACATGATACACAAAAAAGATGTGGATATAGACGACCTTGGCGATGCACAAGTCTTGCAAGGAGTGTCAGACTTCCCAGCGAGGGTAAAATGTGCTTTGCTGGCATGGAAGACACTTGAAAAGATAATATAACTATAAGCGCTTTAACTTACGTTAAGGCGTTTTTTTTTATTTTTTAAGCAGGAAAATTTTGATTTGTGTAGAAATATCTATATAAATGTCATATTTAGCCTACCTATCAGGATTGTCATTTCTTTTAGTCTATATCCTTTGATAATTATAAAAGAGGTCATGATAAAATGAGAAAAATGCTTTTAGTGTTTTCACACCAATTGACAAAAGACCAAATGGAAGATGCTTTTCACACTTATGGTGTCGGTGAATTTACATATCTTCCAGATGACCTTAAAAAAGTATGGGCATCTATACCGCCTGAAGCAGAGTCTATACGCTTTTGTGTAGAAAAGATTGCTGAGTGGATAAAGCAAAATTCCAGAAAAGGTGATTATGTCCTTTTACAAGGGGATTTTGGAGCTACATTTTTATTGGTAGATTTTTGCTTTGAAAGCGGATTGATACCTGTATATTCTACGACTGCAAGAGATGCGGACGAAAGGACATTTACTGACGGTACTGTAAAAGTGCATAGGACATTTAAACATGTAAGATTTAGAAAATATGAGAGGTGGAAGTGATGGCGACAAAGTTTTTTTCATTTTTAGGTACAGGCAAATATGCTGAATGCAATTATTCGCTGGATGACGTAAAAATCGACGCGATTTGCTATGTTCAAGAAGCGCTTATAGATATCTTTTTAAAAAAAGGCATCAAAATAGATGGCATTTACATCTTCAAGACAAAAGAAGCGACTACAGCTAATTGGATTTCAAATGCAAAGCATCCTGAGAAAAGTGGGCTTTCTGGTGTGCTTAAAAAGTATGAAGGCATAGTAGATACTATAGAAGCCGTAGATATTCCATCTGGGGAAATAGAAGAAGAACTTTGGGATATATTTGACAAAGTATTAGGAAAGATAAACTACAAAGATGAGATAATCTTTGACATAACGCATTCATTTAGATCACTGCCTGTCTTAGCACTTATAATATTGAATTATGCAAAATTTGTAAAGAAATGCGAAATAAAAGGAATGTACTACGGAGCTGTAGAAGCTCTCGGAGTCCCATCAAACGAAATTGAAGACAGACTAAAATTAGAAGATAGGAATGCGCCTATATTCAATCTCACTCCTTTTATCAACCTTCTTGATTGGACAGTTGGAATTGACCGCTTCATAGAGGACGGCGACTCAAGGTACATAAGTAAGCTTATAGAGCGTGGGAAAGGCGAGCTTTTAAAAAAGGGTATGAAAGATGACAAGAATATATTAGAGAAGGTTGGTAAATCGATACAGAATTACACAAACAATGTGGCAGTTTGTAGAGGTAAATTGGTATCAAGCGATGGAATAGAGCTTAAGGAAAAGATAGACTTCGCTTATAACATATCAGAAAAAAGCTACATAAAACCTATGACACCGCTTATAGAGAACATAAAAAATCACTTTGATAATTTTACTGATGATGAAGACAAAAACATGATACAGGGGGTGAAATGGTGCAGAGACCACAATATGATACAGCAAGGGCTTACGATACTGGAGGAAGGCATAATAACATATTTCTGCAACAAGTTTAGAGTCGACAAATGTAATAAAGAAATCAGAACTGCTATAGGACAAGCATTTTACATAAAGATGAAAAATGCTCCCAAGGATGAATGGAAAGATGAAGCAAGACTTCATGAAGATATTGTAAATAAAATATTAGAGCGAGAAGATAGTGAGAAATTGGCTAAATTGATTTACGATATAAAAAATGTCAGAAATGACATAAATCATGCTGGATGGAGAGTCGGCAGCATACCTTATGAAACTTTTGTAAAAAAACTTAATACCTTTATAGATGATGTAGAAAAAATTATAGAGTGAGGTGATAACGTGTACATAGATTTTGCAGATGAGAAAGTTAGACATGAGAAACTTCCCAGTGGATATATAAGCTGGGTAGACATTGTTACTGGCACAAATTACTGTATGAAGATGGATGAGTACGAAAAGAAAGTTAAAAAGATAGCTCACGATATATCCATGATGGATAGTGACGAAATATACGAGTACTTAAAAAACGATGTAGACGAAATACCGTACATTAGGCCATACATTGAAAAAAAAGATGTTAAGGCGCCTTCTTTAAAAGATGCTGCAACATTGGCTGTTTGCTTTGCATATGCCATGGACAATTCAAATGATGTAAGGCTCGAGATGTATCATCACTTTTTTGAGATAGAAAAATCTCAAAGAGAAAGCATAAATACCGCATTAAAAATGGTAGACATGCTTGCCCTTGGGGAAAAATTTGAAGATTCCATCAGAAATGCAGATATAAAGATAGTAAAAGGCGGTGTATACAAGACAAAAAAGTATATCGTTGAGAACAATGATATAAAGTGCTTGAGAGGTTCTAGCTATCTTTTAGATAACATAAACAGAGTAAGGATACCTGGCTACTTTAAAGAGAAGTTTATACCAGAGGCCGTTATATACTGCGGTGGGGGAAATGTCTTTGCAGTAGTTCCTGACAATGATGCTGATATAGAGCATGATTTAGAAAGACTTTATGAAGATGTGACGATAACAGCTCAAAGCGCCTTTATATCGCACAAAACAACATTAAAAGATTTGATTAACGATTATAAGGAAGTCATAAGAGATTGCGAAGAAATGCTGGAAGATAGGAAAAAGTTAAAGCTGTACTTAAATGTTGATCCTAATTATGGCGATGTAAACAAAGGAATAGAAGACAAAGACATGGTGATAGATGAGATAACCCACAAACCGATAGAAAGCAAATCTAAATCAATATGTAAATTCTGTAATTTGAGAGATGCACACTATACAATTCAGACAAGTGAAGGGGAGAAAGGAGTATGCTTAAGCTGCCTTCACAAAATTGAAGCTGGGACTTACGCCAAAGGTGGATTTCATGAGGAGTTTCAGAGAATACATTTAAAAAATTTTGGCGAGAAACAATACGGTGGAAAAAAGGTACAAGGATTAGACGAGATTGGGGCCTTTAAAAACAATGGATACATGGCATTAATATACGGTGATGGCAATAATTTTGGAAACATAATAAAGAACATAAAAAATGTGTATGAGATGATGTATTTCAGCAGAAAAGCGGAAAGTTCTGCCTTTAAAGCGACATTGGAGGCTATACGTAAAGGGTATGAGGTAGAAGGAGAGGAGATTCCATTTGAAGTTATTGAGCTTGGAGGCGATGATATATTCATAATAACCCCTGCAAAATCCAGTTTGATAATGGCGTCAAAGCTTATTGAAACATTTGACAAAGAATTTCAAAACAAGTCTGACATTGATAAAAGTGCAAATGTGACAATGTCGATTGGCGTCGCAATAAGCAAATATTCCACACCTATACGGAATATGTTTGAATTGGCCAATAAGCTTTTGAAAAAAGCTAAATCATATTCGAAAAAGATGGACAACAAAATTGGGACTGTTTCATTTGCAGTTTTAGAAAGCAATATGTATTTGGAATTGAATAGGGATAAAGGCAGCAATTATGACTTTATACATCAAGGCATTTTAAATTACACGTGGAGTGACATGACTAAGCTTATAAACTTGATACTGAAAATGAAAGAAAGCAAAAAGATTATGAAAAACCACATATACAAACTTAGGGATGCTGCAAGCATGATGTTGCCATTGGAGTTTAAGCTTTTCTACATGTACGACAGGTCAAGGTCAAATATGGAAGATATTGAAAAAGGACTTGTGGAGATTGCCAATGGCTGTTTTGAAGAGGGTCTTTTTAGGCTTTCAGGTGAAAATGGCATGGAATATCACTCACCGTGGTATGACATTACCGAGATTTGGGATTATATATAGGATTGAGGTGATATTTTGAAAAAGAGATTTGATATAGTCGTAAAATTAAAATCTCCAATGTGCATTGCTACAGGCAATAGCATTGGTAGTCTTGTAGATAAATACTTTGTAAAAGATAGAAGTGGAAAACCTTATATACCTGCATCCACAATAAAGGGAATCATGAGGCAAAACTTCATGTCTTTAATCGATGAAGAGCATCATGACGATATGAAGTGCATATGTCCTGTATGCAAGGTTTTTGGTTCACCTGGTTATAACCCATCTAAATTATATATAGATGACTTATTATTAGATGATGATGTGACTAACATTGGCATTAGAACTGTAAGGCATTCAACGTCTGTTGATAGGTATAGAAAAGTGGCAAAAGACAATTCTCTAAATTCAATGGAAGTATACGAAGGCGGTACATTCAAAGGGACAATGGACTTATACTTGGATGAAAGTACAGAGAAATATGAAGAACTCATTTTGATATCTTTAAAAATGATAGAAAGCATTGGGGCAGGTAAAAGCAGAGGATATGGATGGGTCCATGTTGATGTTAAGGAGGGGGATGAATGATAAAGGTAAAGCTAAACCTGATTTCACCTCTTATAGTAGGTGGTAGAAATTTGGTAGGAAATTTTTTAACTACTAAAGATTACATACCAGGCGACGTTATAAGGGCAGCTATTGCAAGAGAGATTTTGAGAAATTGTCTACTGTACGATGTAGATAAACCAGATAAAGATGGCAGGTACAACTGGATATACATAAGAGATGACGAAAAATGCAGCAGATGTAAGTATAAAGATTGGTGTAGGAATTTTAGCAATATAAGATTTTACAACTTCTATTATGATGGTGCAAGGCCGTTTCCGCTTTCTGCAATGAAATGCAAGTATCACAATGACCATGGTCTTGTAGATGTGCTCTTTAATAAAGAGAGTGAATGTCCAATATGCAAAGGGAGAATAGAGTTTGCTACAGGGTATTATAAAGATGGGAAAATGGTAGATGTTCCTAAAAGACTTTTTACAAGAACAGCCATAGATCCGTATACAAAGACAGCAAGAGATGGAGGACTGTACAGTATATTAGCAATAGAGGAAGGTCTAACATTTGAAGGGTATGTAGATGGAATAGATGAACTTGAAGAATTTAAAATGCTTAGGATTGGCGCAGATACTTCAAGTGGATTCGGCAAATGCGAGATCGAAATATGCAGTGAAGGTGCAAGGAATGAAGTTGATTTGATAGAAAGAATCGAAAAGTTAAATAAAATTGTTGGCAAAAGGCAGTACGGTGGTAAGACATATAAGTCGCTTATAACACTTGATTTTTATTCAGACATGATACCTGATATAGACTATAATATTCCTTTAAAGACGACAGATGATTACAAAGAATTGTGGAAGAAAATATTAAATCTTGGATTTCAATATGACGTGATAAAAGTTTACTCAGAAAGCAATATATACAGAGGTTATGATACATCAAAACAAATGGACGATATGAGGGAAAAACCATCAGTTTATATAGAGAAAGGTTCTGTTGTTTTGATTGGCACAGATGAAGATATTGATGATATCAAAGACAAGCTGTATTTTATGGAGAAGTCAGGTATCGGCCAAAATACCATAAATGGATATGGGTATGTGAAGATTTGCGATGAAATACATTTGAATGGGGGTAATTAGACAATGAATATAAGTAAAGAGTTAAAACAAAAGCTAATTGAGTATTCAGACGAAATAGCGTCAAAAAAAGACTTTCTATCAATTCACACAAATGATGAAAAAGGTAGAGAAAAAGACAAGATTGGCATATCCCAATACAGGACATTAGCTGAGATTGCCTCAAATATTGATTCTTATGATGAATTTGAACTTTACATAAAGTACAAGGAATCAAAGCGCAATGGCTGGGATAACATCTTTGATGGCATGAAGTATGGAGACAAGATAATAGAATACATGAGGAAAATAAAAAATGATGCAACTGAAGATATTTTGCCAAAGGCTTTAAGCCTATTTTTTGGGTATTTGTACTGGCAATCATCCTACAGAGTAAAGCCAATAAGAACTGATGCAAGTCAAAATAACACTGGATTTGGAAAACAAAACAACAATTCGAAAAATGGAAATAAATACTATAACAGCAATAAGAGGTGATGTAGATGTTTGATAAATTTGAAAATAGGTATATTGTGAAAGGTACAATTGTAGCTTTAAAGCCTATTCACATAGGTAAAGGGCAAGAAAGCATGGATCCGACTG
The DNA here is from genome assembly GCF_051201035.1 of Thermoanaerobacterium thermosulfurigenes. NCBI lineage: Bacteria > Bacillati > Bacillota > Clostridia > Thermoanaerobacterales > Thermoanaerobacteraceae > Thermoanaerobacterium > Thermoanaerobacterium thermosulfurigenes. The sequence continues at coordinate 15,387 of NZ_JBPODR010000019.1, read as the reverse complement.
AAGTTGATTCACCAGTAATAAAAGATGAAAATGGGCGACCTTTAATACCTGGCTCAAGTTTAAAAGGTGTCCTTAGAAGCTTTGTTGAAAGAGTCCTTTCAAGTGGCGCTTTTGAAGGTTATAGGTCATGTCTAATAGTTAATGATGAACCTTGTGTAAATGGTGATTATGTTAAAAAGTTAAAAGATAAGTACGACAAAGATTATAAAAAAATTGCTGAAGAAATATATGAAAGGTCGTGCAATGTTTGCAGACTGTTTGGCTCAAACAATTTAGCAGCAAAACTTACTATAAAAGATTTAAACTCGATAGATGAAAAGACTTTTTTTGACATGAGGGATGGCGTTGGGATAGACAGAGATACAGGCACTGCAAAAGATGGAAAGAAGTACAATTACGAGATCACTCCATCAGGTACGAAGTTCGAGCTTTATATGACAGGGGATAATTTGGATGACGACGATTTAGAGCTTTTAAAACTTTGCCTAAATGTGCTTAAAAATGGGCAGATATCAGTAGGAGGAATGACAAGCAGAGGTTTAGGAACTATTAAGCTTATTGACGAGAAAATATACAAAGTCGATAAATCCAATCTAAAAGAGTACGTATCTAATGGTTTAAGTGAAGAAATGAGGTGGAATGATGTTTAAAGAACTGCACAATGAAGGATATCTTAAATTTTATTTAAAGACCATGAGCCCTCTTTCAATAAAAGCGGCTGACAACAATGATTTTGATCCGACGGTGCCTGACAACAAATTTTTAAGGTCTTATAAAGATGGTAAGTTAACGGTAGTAATGCCTGGCAGCAGTATAAAAGGTGTATTTAGAAGTAGGGCAGAGAAAAAGTTAAAAGGCTGTGATATATTTGGATCTGAATATTGCGGAAAGAAGCTTAGTAGCAGTATGGATGGAAAAGAGCGGTACAAAGAAAGCTGTCCTGCATGTAAAATGTTTGGCAATACTGCTTTAAAGAGCCGAATTCTATTTAAAGATGCTTATCCAATAGGGGAAATTAAGATGGGCAAGAGAAAGAATGTAGCCATTGATAGGATAACAGGGGCATCGAAAAGAAATGCGTTATTTGAGCCTGAAGTTGTAGAAGATGGCACATTTGAATGCGAAATAAAAATGGAGAATGTGTTTAATTGGCAGATTAAAGTGCTTACGGAAATATTAGATGAAATCGACGATGGGTATGTGGTCTTTGGAGGTATAACATCAAGGGGGTTTGGTCGTATGGCTGTACAAAATGTTCAGTTTACAATGAGATACTACGATAGAAAAAATATATCGGGTTATGATGATTATGGATTTTACATAGAAAGAAAGTTTGACAGGGAAATGTTAAGAGAAAAGTTGTCCAAGTTGGCATTGGATGATGAGTGTTTTGGGAAGGTGGAGTTTGATGAAACCTTATAACTTCGTGCCTATATTAGGTGCTAAAAAATACGTAAAATCGCATGAATTAAAAAGTGGAAAGGTTAGAGTAAGTATCGAAGTTGTGACGCCAGTCCACATATTTTCAGGATATTACAATGAAAACGGCAGTACTGTGTATAGAGAATTTGCGAAATACAATGGCAAATACATAATACCTGGTTCATCTTTGAAAGGATGTGCAAGGGCCATAGCTGAGAGCGTATCAAGAAGCTGTATAAGCACAAAACAAGACATACGCAAGATTGGAAAAGATATAAAGGACCAAAATGACTGCATAATATGCGATATGTTTGGCTCATTAGGCAAGAAAAGTAGATTGCGGTTTACTGATTTGGTACTTGTGAAAAATAGTGGCGTAGATATAATAAATATCCCAGCATTTTACGAACCAAAGCCAGAGAACAAGAACTATTATGATGCCGATGGAAAATTTAAGGGTGTAAAATTTTACAACCATGGAGATGTGAATATAATGGAAAAAGGCACAATACCTTGTGAATTTGTGATGCCGGGCAGTATATTTGAGGGGGACGTGTTTTTTGATGATTTAGACGATAATGAATTAGATCTCTTGTGCTTTTCATTAGGATTGAGTGGTGATATATACCTTAAATTAGGTTATGGCAAACCTGCTTATTACGGCTCTGTAAAGGTGAAATCAATAGATGATGATATTGATGCATTGAAAAGAGCTAATAGGTATGGGGAAAATGATGGCGATGTGGCTAAGAATGTGAAAAGATTGAAAGAGCTGCTTTCATGGGACAAAAGACACACAAAGAGTGTATGGCATACTGTAAACAATCAAAGAGGATATTGAAGGCGGTGATAATGTGAAAGATGGTCTCTATGATATGGCAGTAAATATGGGGCAATATTTCGTAAAAAATAAATTGACAAATATATTAGACGTTGTCATAAACCTCTTTGAAAGTGCAAGAAAAACAAGTGCTAATGAAAATGAAGCAAAAACAAAATTTTTTAGCATGCTTAATCTTATAAATAAAGAGCCTTTTATGTTAGGCGGCGGGAAGCCATATAAAGAAGCTTTTAAAAAGTTTGTAGAAGGGTATTTATCCATTTTCAAAAACGCAGAGTGTCGCAATAGAGATTTTGCAAGGCTTACTACAGATGAAATGCTTTATGTTTTGTGCTGGGCTAATAGATATGTAAAGTCATTTGAGCATAGCAAAAGATCTTCTTAAAAAGCGGTATTATCCGCTTATTATTTTTTTTTAAAAATTTTCCATAACTTTAGCAGGAAAATAGAGGATTTTGGAGAATATATTACATTGGAAAAATTTTTAATGCGTATGTGGCGTGGAAATTCTTTCTGAAAATGAGGGGGTAACAAGTGATGAGGGTGGTACTGGAGTTCAGCGGTGACAAAGAGTTACGCCTGCCTATACAGTACAATCACATAGTGCAGGGATTTATATACAACAGTATGACAGATGGAGATTTCAGCGCATTTATGCACGATGAAGGTTTCAAATACGGGAAAAGGCAGTTTAAATTATTTACGTATTCAAGGCTTGAAGGAGAATTTAGACTTCTAAAAAGAGAGGACAAGATATTGCTAAAGCCGCCATTTAAGCTTACTGTATCTTCTCCCATTGACGAGTTTATATACGACATTTCACAAAACATATTTAAAAAAGACTATTGCGTATTCAACAACCAAACATTTAAGCTTAATTCAATAAACATCGAAAATCCACCTGTATTTAGAGAAAAGGCAAGAATAAAGTTTTTGTCGCCTGTTGTCACATACTCTACAATCGAAGACAAGGGAGTAAGGTATACTTATTACTACTCACCTTGGCATGAAAACTTTTCTGATATTTTGCTAAAGAACTTATTGAAAAAATATGAAGTGATTTACGGCGAGGAGGTAGAAGATCCATATTTTAAACTATACCCTATTGGCGACGAAAATATGAAATATCAAAAAGTCATGAAGTACAAAAATACAGTCATAAAAGGCTGGATGGGAATATATGATGTGGAGTGTAGTCCGGATCTTTTGAAGGTTGCTTACTACTCAGGACTTGGGGCCAAAAACTCTCAAGGCTTTGGTTGCTTTGAGATATTGTAAAAGGGGTGCGCAAAATGCTGGATGCTGTGAAGGACATAGGTGAGATGTCTATAAGTGCTGGAAGGAAGAGCCTTTTAGATGTTCTTATAGAGGATCCAAATCAAAATGGTTCGTATAAAAACGTCATAGCCATTAATTTTACAGTAGATGGCGATGACGTAAAGTACAAAGATGTGACGATAGAGGAGACAGACAGCCAAAAAATATCAAGGTACTTGTACTCAAGCGCTGGTGGCAATGGTCCTGGTTATATGCCTGTCGCAAAGATTACAGAGCCTGACAAGACATTTAACGGTAAGATTCTAAGTTGGTTTAAAATCCTTAGCAAAAAAGGATTAAACATCGATGAAGATGAAAGGCGATTTCTTGAAAATTTGAACAGCGCTATTCAAGAAAATAGAGATGAGATATTAGAAGAAATCGTGAAGTTTATCAAACAATCTTCTAAAAAGGATAAGTTTGTGCTCATGCTGAAATTCGTAGAAGGCAGTACATACAAGTACATTGGCGATATGCCGCTATTTAGAAAACTCCTCGTAGATACAGACAATGAAAAATACAATAAACTTTCAGCAAATGATAAAGTGTGTTCAATATGTGGTGAAAAGAAAAATTTGGTGTTTGGCAAGGTTGACACGTACGCATTCTACACGATTGATAAAACAGGATACATAGTCGGAGGGTTTGACGAGAAAAAATCGTGGAGAAACTTCCCTGTGTGTCCAGACTGCAGATTAAAGCTTGAAGAAGGCAAGAAGTACATAGAAAACAATTTGACATTTAAGTTTTATGGGCTCAAATATCAACTAATACCCAAATTTTTAATAGGTGAAAGATTTGTAAAAGAGGAAATATTGGACATATTCAAAGAGACAACAAGGCTTGTGTCATTAAAAGAATCAACGAAGAAAAGAGTCATAACAGATGAAGACGATATAATGTATTTTTTGAAAGACGCTGATGACTCAATTTCATTAAATTATCTATTTATAGAAAAGCAAAATTCTGCTGAAAGAATACTGCTTCTTATAGAAGACGTATTTCCATCACATATTAGGGAGATTTTCAAGGCGAAAGACACAGTAGATGGCATTTTTAATGAGAATTTTACTTTCAGAAATATACGCAATTTTTTGTCTAAGTCTGACATGAAGAAGCGAGACAGCGATCTTGACGGTTACTTTTTAGATTTAACAGACAGGATTTTTAGAGGCAGGAAAATTGACATAAACTTGATACTAAAATTTATAATGAAACGGGTAAGAGATGAATTCATTCAGGACAAATACTATCAAAGTGCTATAAAAGACGGAATGATGACAATTAAGTTTTTACAAAATTTAGGATTAGTAGAAATGGAGGTTAAAGCCATGGAGGAAAGACCGTTATCAGATTTCTTTAAAAAGTACGAAGAAAACTTCGAAACGCCTATCAAAAGAGGACTTGTGCTATTAGGTGCTCTTACAGAGTTGCTTCTCAGAAAGCAGTACAAAGATAGAGGTGCAAAGCCTTTCATGAAAAACCTAAAAAGTCTCAAGATGGATGAAAAAGACATAAGAGGGCTTTTGCCAAAAGTTCAGAATAAGCTTGAGGAGTACGATTCATTTGATAAAGGCAAGAGGCTGCTGGCAAAGGAGGTATCAAATTATCTTCTTTTAGCAGGAGATGATTGGCATATGCCAGTAGATGAAATAAACTTCTACTTCGCCTGTGGATTAAATCTTGCAGACGAAATAGCATCAATAATTTATAGCAAAGAGGAGGAACAATGATGAGTAACATTATAAACAACCGCTCAGAGATACTTTTTCTTTATGATGTAAGCTTTGCAAATCCAAACGGAGACCCTGTGGATGAAAATAAGCCAAGGATCGATGAAGAGACAGGTATAAATATAGTGACAGACGTAAGACTTAAAAGAACCATAAGAGATTATTTGGCAGAGTATAAAGGGATGGATGTATTTATCTTGGAGACGAGAGACGAAAGCGGAAAACTGCGGACAAAAGATGATAGAATAAGCGACTTCGGTTCGAATGATGATATCATCAATAAATGCATAGATGTGCGGCTTTTTGGAGCTACAACAGCAGTGAAGGACAAAACTATGACTTTAACAGGTCCCGTTCAGTTTGGATTTGGAAGGTCCCTTCACAAGGTCAATATGACTTACATAAAAGGCACAACCGTAATGCCGTCACAAAGTGGCAACAGTCAAGGAACATTTACAGAGAAGTATATACTTCCATATTCACTTATCTCATTTTATGGCATTGTAAATGAAAATGCAGCTAAAAATCAGAACATACCTCTTACAGATGACGATGTAAATCTGATGTTGGAAGCAATGTGGAATGGCACCAAAAATCTTATGTCCAATTCAAAGATGGGACACATGCCGAGATTTTTGCTTCAGGTAGTCATGAAAGAAAAAAATTATCAGATAGGTGAGTTAAATAAAAGGATAAAATTTGTCCACAATGTAGAAGACGAAGAATTGAGGGACATTAAAGACGGAAAGATCGAGATAAAAGAATTAATCGAAAGCCTTAATGCAAACAAAGGCAAAATAGAAAAGCTAAGATATGCAGTAGATGAAAGGGCAGTTTTTGCAGTAGATGGTGTCGCATGTGATTTTGGTGATGTGGTAAAGGACTTTCCTGTAGAAAAATTAGGCTTTTAAGATAAATTTAGAAAATGTCTCAGGAAAAGATAGTAGCGAAGTTCTTGAGAAAGGAATGTATAGAATGAAATTATTGATATTTGACGTATACGGTGATTTTGGGCATTTTAAGAAGTACTATACCACATCATCGCCTCTTACCTTTTCATTTCCCCCGCCGCCGACTATAAAAGGATTAATAGGTGCGATAGAGGGAATAGGGAAAAAAGATTATTTAAAAGTTCTAAGCTCTGAAAAATGCAAATTGGCGGTGAGAATTCTAAATCCGGTGAAAAAAATCAGGATGGGCCTCAACTTAATAAATACAAAGGATAATTTTTGGATCCCATTTAAAAAGAAAAATCACGAAGCCCGAACGCAGGTAAAGATGGAGCTTTTAAAAGACCCTATGTACAGGATATATTTTCATCACACAGATGAAGATCTTTTTAATGACATAATTGAAAAACTAAAAAATCATCAAAATGTGTACACAGTTTCTTTAGGATTAAGTGAAATGATTGCAGATTATAGATTTGTGGGCGTAAAAGATGCTTTTGAGGAGAAAAATTCAGAGGTTTTTGTATCTTCCGTTTTACCATATAAGTATATTTTGGAAGATAAGATAGTTTTTGAAGATGGTAAAAAATACTTTAAAGAAAAGATTCCTGCCGATATGGATGAAGAAAGAATTGTATTGGATTATGCTGATGTAGTATATGAAGCGAATGGCAAAAGCATAAGATCTTATGTATCAAGTAGTTGGGTGATAGATGATGAACACATCGTGTTTTTCTGAGCTTTATTCACATCCTGATAAATATTTAGAGGAGCATTTGGTAGGATGTGCAGAGCTGGCAGAAAAGTTTTTAGGTGAAGCCAAGGTTAATTTGATGGATGAGGAGTTGTTATCAAGCCTTATCAAGATTGTGGCTTTATGCCATGATCTTGGTAAGTCTACAAGTTTTTTTCAAGAATATTTAACTTCACAAGATGACAATAAGAAAAAAGAGCTAAAATCAAAGAAAGAAACACATCATTCGTTGATTTCGGCGATTATAGCTTATTTTGCTGTAAAGCAGGAGATAAGCGGATTAGACATCGACAATGATACTAAAATATTGCTTCCATTTATATCTTATATAGCTGTGAAAAAGCATCATGGAAATCTAAATGATGTAGTGACAGAAGCTTCTTTAGAAGACAGCGACATAGAAATAATGAAATCTCAACTTCAAAGCATAGACGACATAAAATTTAAGATATTAAGCGATAATTTAAGGAAAGTTGGATTAAACATTGATCTTAATAAGACAACTGTAGCTAATAATATAGAGGATATAAAAAATGAGATGAGAAGCATAAGGTTATATTTAAGGAAGATAAGACAAAAAGAGGATTTGACTTATTATATTCTCATAAACTATGTATTTTCGTTGCTTATAGATGCAGATAAAAGCGAAGTCGTCATTGGAAAGATTTCGTCATCTTATACGGAATTGATGGATGATGCAGTTGATAAATACAAATCAAAGATTAGATACAAAGATAGTAAAATAAATGTATTAAGGGAAAATGCGTATAGAGAAGTAAATGAAAATGAAATAAATGTAGATGAAAGAATTTTATCCATAAACCTTCCTACAGGGCTTGGGAAAACCTTGGCATCTATATCTTTTGCGTTAAAACTGAAAAAGAAGCTTCACGATGTGTATAACAAAAAATTCAGAATTATTTACTCTTTGCCGTATTTAAGTATAATAGAGCAAAATTATCAGGAATTTGAAAAGATATTAAAAACAAACAACATAAATGTTAACACAAGTGTATTACTTAAGCATCATCATCTTTCAGAAGTTAAATACAGTGATGATGAAACAGAATTTGATACAGAAAAGTCAAAAATAATGATTGAAGGTTGGAATTCGGAAATCATAGTTACGACATTTATACAGCTTTTTCATACGTTTTTGTCTAACAGAAACAGTGCATTAAGAAAATTTCACAGAATAGCAAATTCCATAATAATACTTGATGAGGTTCAGTCAATACCATTTTATTACTGGAAGCTTGTGAAAGAAGTCTTAAAAGCAGTTGCATATAAATTGAATTCATACATAATATTTGTTACGGCAACACAGCCTATGATATTTGACGATAATGAAGTTAGGCAGCTTACAGACAAAACAAGGTATTTCAATCAAATGAACAGAGTAGTGATAAAGCCGGTCTTTCAAAAAGACATGCACCTTGATGAGCTAATAGACGTGTTTGACTTAAAAGATGGAAGAAGCTATCTTTTTATACTAAACACCATATCATCAGCGAGACAATTTTATCAATTATTAAAAGAAAAGTTGCCAGATGAAGAAATAATATACATGTCTACCCATGTAATACCGCATGAAAGGCTTGAAAGGATAAATCTTTTAAAGACAAAAAGCATAAAATATGCTGTTACGACGCAACTTGTGGAAGCTGGTGTAGACATAGACTTTGACGTTGTTGTAAGAGATTTGGCACCGATGGATTCTATAAATCAATCAGCAGGTAGATGCAACAGAAATTGGGAGAAAAAAGGAGAAGTATATGTAGTGTCGCTGATTGATGAAAAAAATAGAAAATACGCTTTAAGGATTTACAATAAAGTTATGCTCAATATTACTGAAAGGATATTGTCAGAGTACGAGATAATATCAGAAAAAGATTTTTTAGATATAATAGATCGTTATTATAGAGAGATATCACAAAACCTTTCATCAAAAGAAACAATTGACATTTTAGATGCTGTATTCAAATTAAGGTACGACAGTGATGATGGTATGCCAAGTATAAGCAAATTTAAACTTATTGATGATGAATATTATAAAGTAGATGTGTTTATAGAGTATAACGAAGAAGCAATAGACTTATGGCAAAGGTATATTGACCTTAAAAAAATAAAAAATTTGTTTAAAAGGCGGAGTATATTTGACGAATTTAAAGCTGATTTTTATAAATACGTGATATCAATACCAGAGAAAACAGAAAACATGCCTGCAGAAGTAGAAGGCTTCAAATATGTCAATGCTGCTTCTTTAAAAGATTATTACGATAGTGAAACAGGGTTTAAAACGAGCGATGTATTAAGCATTTGGTGAATGTCGTCGATGTACAATAGTGCAAAAAATGCTGGATATCGACGACACATTGTCATAACGATAAGTTGAGTTTTCGGAAGTTTGTGGTATAATAAAGTCATAAGCTTTACACGAGATAAATTTTATGCAAGATAAGTGTATTGAATTTTCTATGTTCTAACGTGTTTTTAGCCTACCTATAAGGAATTGAAACCAATTATATTGTAATACATTTTATATACATTGTCAAGTTTTTAGCCTACCTATAAGGAATTGAAACTCGGTTAGAAGTTTATTGTCACCTTTAACTTGGCAAGTTTTTAGCCTACCTATAAGGAATTGAAACCTAACAAGAGTAGGATAAATTTTTTTAAATTCTTCCGTTTTTAGCCTACCTATAAGGAATTGAAACTCTTCCCTAAAGCAACAAGATTAGCACCTTGCACTTGTTTTTAGCCTACCTATAAGGAATTGAAACAGCAAAGCAACAAAGAAAAAATAGTAAAAGGTGGTGAGTTTTTAGCCTACCTATAAGGAATTGAAACTTAGGTTGTGTGGTTAAAGTAGGAACTGCTATAGAAGGTTTTTAGCCTACCTATAAGGAATTGAAACAGGCCTTGGACTTAATGTTATAGCAGTTGACAGTGGTTTTTAGCCTACCTATAAGGAATTGAAACAAGATATAATGTTTTTCTTGTACCAATTTGGAGAAGTTTTTAGCCTACCTATAAGGAATTGAAACCTTAAATTGGATAAAAATTTTGGGAGAGTGATCTATGGTTTTTAGCCTACCTATAAGGAATTGAAACCTATGATGTAATAAACCAAACTTACTTTCACCCACTTTGGTTTTTAGCCTACCTATAAGGAATTGAAACTTACATCGAAACAGGAAATGCAGCTGAAGCAGCAAGTTTTTAGCCTACCTATAAGGAATTGAAACAATCCAGTGATCTGAAATTTTCCCCAGGGCTTTGTTTGTTTTTAGCCTACCTATAAGGAATTGAAACAAGTTAAAGGTGACAGTATGATGAACGCAAGAATAATGGTTTTTAGCCTACCTATAAGGAATTGAAACTAATTGACTTCTAAAAAAGGCATAAGCGAATATGTTTGTTTTTAGCCTACCTATAAGGAATTGAAACGAGAAACCATTGAAGAACAAATCCTTTTTTTAAAAAGTTTTTAGCCTACCTATAAGGAATTGAAACCATATTCTGTGCTCCACACTGCTTTCTGCATATCTGGGTTTTTAGCCTACCTATAAGGAATTGAAACAGGTCTGTGTCTGGTCCCGAACAAAGCCCATACACTGTGTTTTTAGCCTACCTATAAGGAATTGAAACATATTAAAAAATCCAGATGATAAAACCAAGCTCCCACGTTTTTAGCCTACCTATAAGGAATTGAAACTACTGTGCGACAAGAATACAATTATAACCCAACTTAGTTTTTAGCCTACCTATAAGGAATTGAAACGCTATATTAGCAGCCGTAGCCGATACGGCAATATTTGTTTTTAGCCTACCTATAAGGAATTGAAACTTTTCAAGTCGTTTCTTTATATCTTTAAGCTCTTTAGTTTTTAGCCTACCTATAAGGAATTGAAACTCAAACAGCACCGTTTATTGCATTACAATTTATGCGTTTTTAGCCTACCTATAAGGAATTGAAACTTGCAAAACTTCAAGGAAGATATTGCAGAAATAAACGTTTTTAGCCTACCTATAAGGAATTGAAACGATATTGAAGTTGGCGATATAGATAAACAGCAACTAACGTTTTTAGCCTACCTATAAGGAATTGAAACGGTAAACTTTCTATATAATCAATTTTTTCATCATCAGTTTTTAGCCTACCTATAAGGAATTGAAACTAGGATATTGCATCCTTTTGTCTATGTGAATGTGTACGTTTTTAGCCTACCTATAAGGAATTGAAACGAGGAATTTAGGAGAAATAAAGAAAGGTTAAAAGAGGAGTTTTTAGCCTACCTATAAGGAATTGAAACTTGGCCAATCGAGCAAGTTGTAGAACATGCAAAAAGGTTTTTAGCCTACCTATAAGGAATTGAAACGGACATAGTAAATGCAGAGATACAAAGGCTTAACGAAGTTTTTAGCCTACCTATAAGGAATTGAAACATTTAAAGAAACTGAAGGATATATAATTTTTAAACATGTTTTTAGCCTACCTATAAGGAATTGAAACATGTTTTGATGTTTGTTCCAATTTGTTATATGCAATGTTTTTAGCCTACCTATAAGGAATTGAAACATATTTGCAGCAAAACAAATACCGTTTTAAAGATTTAGTTTTTAGCCTACCTATAAGGAATTGAAACAATTATCAAAGCCTGATAATGGCTCGCCATTTATGGTTTTTAGCCTACCTATAAGGAATTGAAACCAATTATAGAAGGAGAGCCAATGGAGGAATTTTTTGGTTTTTAGCCTACCTATAAGGAATTGAAACTTTTTATTCTCTCCTTTTTATTATTATTTTTTATTATCGTTTTTAGCCTACCTATAAGGAATTGAAACTTCTCTAAATTAACAATTATCCCGTCAGCATGCATAGTTTTTAGCCTACCTATAAGGAATTGAAACTTATTTATGCAATGATTAAAGATTGTATATCCTTCGTTTTTAGCCTACCTATAAGGAATTGAAACTACAATAAGAATCACCTTCCCAAAACATCATCAATGTTTTTAGCCTACCTATAAGGAATTGAAACCAGTGAAACTATCTACAAGAGTACCATCAATGTATAATGTTTTTAGCCTACCTATAAGGAATTGAAACTAAAATTTGATTTTAAAGTTTATAAGTTCGGATATGTTTTTAGCCTACCTATAAGGAATTGAAACTTCTCTAAATTAACAATTATCCCGTCAGCATGCATAGTTTTTAGCCTACCTATAAGGAATTGAAACGAAGCAAGAGAATTAGACAAAGAACCAGTATCAGTGTTTTTAGCCTACCTATAAGGAATTGAAACTCTAATAGTTCTTCTCTTAGTCCTTCTTCTGATACGTTTTTAGCCTACCTATAAGGAATTGAAACATGTTATATTAGGATCGTTTATGTTTGCTGGTGTAAGTTTTTAGCCTACCTATAAGGAATTGAAACTACCCTCAGTAACCGCTGCAAACACTGCATCAGCAGGTTTTTAGCCTACCTATAAGGAATTGAAACCTACTGCTTTTAGTGGTATGACAGATCAAATTGTTTCGTTTTTAGCCTACCTATAAGGAATTGAAACCCAACAAAGACAGTTTTAACGTCACTTTTGCAAGGCAGTTTTTAGCCTACCTATAAGGAATTGAAACTAGGTTTCCCTGATTTTCTCCAGTTCTCTATCATGGTTTTTAGCCTACCTATAAGGAATTGAAACTATATCTTAAAATAGAAATAAAAAAATAAAGCCCTGTTGTTTTTAGCCTACCTATAAGGAATTGAAACAGAGATGCCATAATTGGAAATGGGTTTGATTCTATAGTTTTTAGCCTACCTATAAGGAATTGAAACCCATAGGCTGCTGGCGTACTTGCACTTGTTGGCATAGTTTTTAGCCTACCTATAAGGAATTGAAACTTTAAAAATAGGCAAAAAAATAAAAGAGGAATTTTATTCGTTTTTAGCCTACCTATAAGGAATTGAAACAAATATACGGATAGCAATGGCGTGTTAACATTCACCCGTTTTTAGCCTACCTATAAGGAATTGAAACTATGTCATAGCATCTTGTATTTCTGAAATAGATGTAAGTTTTTAGCCTACCTATAAGGAATTGAAACATGCAAGGTAATTTTCTTTTTCCGTTCCTCCTAATAACAGTTTTTAGCCTACCTATAAGGAATTGAAACATTGAATCTGATGTACAAAAGAGGAATTCTGCTTTAACGTTTTTAGCCTACCTATAAGGAATTGAAACCAGTATGGGTATATACAAAAATGCCTTAAAAACCTGTTTTTAGCCTACCTATAAGGAATTGAAACCTATGATACCATAGTAAGCTTTCTGAATCGGAGAAGCAGTTTTTAGCCTACCTATAAGGAATTGAAACACACAACACAAGGTAACAGAAAAACAATTGGAAGCTTGTTTTTAGCCTACCTATAAGGAATTGAAACAATATATGCGTATTATCTTTAAATGGTTCAGCGGTATTTGGTTTTTAGCCTACCTATAAGGAATTGAAACTAAAAAGGCATCGAATGGCACATGTAATAGAAGTAGAAGTTTTTAGCCTACCTATAAGGAATTGAAACATTAAAATGCAATATTCGATATATCGACTTGCAAATGTTTTTAGCCTACCTATAAGGAATTGAAACTAAAATTTTTAAAGGCAAGGATAGGTGAAGTCCTTGCCGTTTTTAGCCTACCTATAAGGAATTGAAACTATTGTTTCCGCATTCCACAGAAGAAAGTCATTCATCAGTTTTTAGCCTACCTATAAGGAATTGAAACTAAAGTTTTGGATCAAAAACTTTATATGCTTTTGGGTTTTTAGCCTACCTATAAGGAATTGAAACCACTCCTAAACGTTCTTTAATAACTTTTTCAAAAACAGTTTTTAGCCTACCTATAAGGAATTGAAACCAGTTACTTTTTTCATTTTTTATCAATCCTTTCTTTTGTTTTTAGCCTACCTATAAGGAATTGAAACCAGTTACTTTTTTCATTTTTTATCAATCCTTTCTTTTGTTTTTAGCCTACCTATAAGGAATTGAAA